>JAQWSV010000029.1 GCA_029243005.1 Woeseiaceae bacterium | reverse complement strand
ACCTCATCCAGGAAGGCAACGTCGGTCTCATGAAGGCAGTCAAGCGTTTCGACCCGGCCTTCGACGTTCGCTTGGTTTCCTTCGCCGTGCACTGGATTCGCGCCGAGATTCACGAATACGTCCTGCGCAACTGGCGGATCGTGAAAGTAGCGACGACCAAGGCGCAGCGCAAACTGTTCTTCAATCTGCGCAAGAAGAAGAAAAGTCTTGCCTGGTTGACGCACGCCGAGACGCAGGCAGTCGCCGAAGATCTTGGCGTCAGCCCGCAGGAAGTCACCGAAATGGAACGTCGATTGTCGGCCCGCGAAGCCGTATTCGATCCGGCCCCTGATTCGCGTGATGATGACCGGGCATTCTCGCCCGCTGCGTATCTGCCGAGCCCCAACTCGGATCCGGCCAGACTGGTCGAGGAGTCGGATTTTCAGAACGATGCGACTGAGAGAATGGGCGAAGCCATCCTGACGCTGGATGACAGGAGCCGCCACATTATCGAATCGCGTTGGCTGACCGACGACAAAATGACGCTGCACGAACTGGCAGATGTTTATGATGTCTCGGCGGAACGCATCCGGCAGATCGAAGCGAACGCCATCAAGAAGATCAGGGTAGCAATGGACACCTGATTTTCACGACACCGGAAACGAAAAGGGCCGCAAAAGCGGCCTTTTTTGTGACTGTGCCAGCGCTTGCATCGATGCAACAGCGGTTACCGACACCAAAGTGATCTCAACCCGACGGTTGCCAGGACGGCACTGCATAATCCCGGGCTCATTTCTCTATCCTCGTTGCCAGCAGTCAGTGCGCCAGCTTGCACTCCCGGAACGCTGTTGCCAGCCGGGGTGCCGTGTAGAATAGCCGGGTTCGAAGGCAGGGGATCGGGATGTCTGAGACGGACAAGTGGCTAACTGAATATGGCGAAAGCCACGAGAAGATCAATTTTGCCGGCATCTACTGGATCTCCGTTCTGATGCTCGTCATCGGTACTGTCGGCATACTCTGGTCGCTCCCTGTACCTGTCGAATTCGCCCGCATCTCGCCAGTCCTGAACTGGGGGTCGAGCTTCCTGATGGCCGCTGTCGTCTATTACTTCATTATTTCCATGCCGCTAGCGATCGGTATGTTGCCTTTCATATTCGGCATAGCTGCCGTCGAAACGTGGCTTGTGGGGTCAGATTATTCGCTGGTCCGCGTATCAAACTTGCTATTCGCGCTCAGTCTTGCGGGCCTGTACCTAGGACACCATGGCAACGGCGGGCTCAAGGCGGTTTTCCGCGACATCCAGCTCATGATGATCGCCCCGGTCTGGCTCCTGTCGAATCTCTACAAACGCTTTGGAATTCCCTATTAGCCGGTATTTCATTCCGGTAGAATTGCCAGCCTGATTGACACCTGACCCCGCCCGGGAGGCTGTGTGGCTACCCAAGACAAAAGAAAGCTAGATCCTATGGATCTCTATGAAGTTCGTGCCGAACTCACAGAAGAGGAAACCATGGTGCAGGACTCCGTCGCTCGCTTGGTCGATGAGAAAGTCCTGCCAGTCATCCAGAAGGCCTTCGAGTCACATACATTTCCGAAGGAACTCGTATCCGAGGTCGCCGCACTGGGACTGCTCGGCAGCTCCCTCAAAGGGTATGACTGCGCCGGGCTTAATGCGATTTGCTACGGCCTCATCTGCCAGGAACTGGAACGGGGCGACAGCGGTATTCGCAGTTTCGTCTCAGTGCAATCCAGCCTTGTGATGTTCCCGATTCACGCCTACGGCTCAGAGGAACAAAAGCAACGCTGGTTGCCCGCGATGGCGAAAGGTGAGGCCATTGGTTGCTTCGGACTGACAGAGCCACAAGGCGGTTCTGATCCGAGCAACATGAAAACACACGCGAAGCGAGACGGGGACGACTGGATCATCAACGGTTCGAAGATGTGGATCACCAACGGCAACATCGCCGATGTGGCCGTCGTCTGGGCGACGACCGAGGAAGGCATCCGCGGCTTCCTCGTCGAGACCAACACACCCGGGTTCACGGCCCAGGAAATCGAGAACAAGTTCTCGCTGCGTGCCTCAGTCACGTCCGGTTTGTTCTTCGACAATGTCCGTGTTCCGGACACTAATGTTCTGCCCGGCGTAGTCGGACTGAAGGGACCGTTGAGTTGTCTGACCCAGGCCCGCTACGGAATTTCCTGGGGCGTCCTCGGCGCCGCGCAGGCCTGTCTCAGTGAAGCCATCAACTACACGCAGGAACGAATTCTTTTCAACAAGCCGCTGTCACACAACCAGTCCATTCAACAGCGGCTGGCGGACATGGCACGCCGCATCACGACGGCCCAGATGCTGTCGTTGCAGCTCGGCAGGCTGAAAGACCAGGGGCGCATGACGCCCACCCAGGTATCGGTCGCCAAGTGGAACAACTGCCGTGCGGCGCTCGACATCGCACGTGACGCGCGAGACATCCTCGGTGGCGCTGGTATCAGCGCGGAATATGTGCCGGTGCGCCACATGCTGAATCTCGAAAGCGTGATTACCTATGAGGGAACGGAAACCGTCCATCAGCTAGTCGTCGGCAAGGAACTGACCGGCGTCAATGCCTTCTGATTCGCTCCCAGACAATCGCGAAATCTGGCGCATCGCTGCGCCTATGATCCTGTCCAATGTCTCCGTGCCGCTCCTTGGCATGGTGGATACTGGCGTGACCGGGCATCTCGAAGATGCCGTCTATCTAGGCGCTGTCGCAATCGGTTCGACGATCTTCAGCTTCCTGTATGCCGGTTTCAATTTCCTGCGTATGGGCACGACCGGCATTACAGCGCAAAGGTTTGGAGCCAGCGACGAAGAGGGTCTGAGGGTCGCGCTCGGCCAGGCGCTGATCGTGTCGCTCGCCATTGCAGCATTACTTATCCTGTTGCAGGTACCGATCGCGGCGTTAGCCCTGCGCATGCTCGGCCCGGAACAGGATATCGCGCACATCGCCGCCGTCTACTTTGACATCCGCATCTGGAGCGCACCCGCAACGCTTGCCAACTATGCGCTCATCGGCTGGTTCATCGGCCTGCAAAATGCACGCGTTCCCCTCTACATCGTGCTCGCGATCAACATCACCAATATCGTCCTGGATCTCGTCTTCGTACTTGGACTTGAAATGACGGTCGATGGTGTCGCAGCGGCTTCAGTCATCGCAGAGTTCACCGGCCTCGCTGTGGGCGCCTCTTTTGCTGTTTCACATCTCAGGCGCCACAGTGGCACGATGGCGCTCTCTCACCTCATAACGCTGAAAGAATACACAGCCTTCTTTGCCGTCAACCTGCATCTGCTGCTACGCACGATGGCGTTGATGTTCACGTTTGCATTTATCACCGCTGCAGGAGCTCGACTCGGCGGACTGGTGCTCGCCGCGAATGCCGTGCTGATCAATATGCTGCACCTGATGTCGTTTGCACTCGACGGGCTTGCTCACGCGGCGGAGGCGCTCGTTGGTAAGGCGGTGGGGGCCAAGAATCGCGTATCGCTGGAGCGCGCGGTCGCTCTATCGCTACGCTGGTCGCTCTACGTCGCGGCACTCTTCAGTCTGTTTTTTCTCATTAGCGGAAAGCCGATCGTGCGCCTGCTCACCGATCTGCCCGATGTCATTGTCGTTGCAGATGCCTATCTGCCCTGGCTGGTACTGCTACCGATGGTTGCTGTCTGGTCATATCTTTACGACGGTGTATTTGTCGGCGCAACACGCGCAAGAGAGATGCGGGACATCATGCTAATCTCGACATTCCTCGTATTTGTACCGGCGTGTTATGTCTTTAGCTTTCTGGGTAACCACGGGCTCTGGCTGGCACTGACGTTTTTTCTCGTCAGTCGCGGCATCGGAATGCATCACTACTACCAAACGCGCGTGATCGCAGCCGTCCCCGCCTAGGCAACGTCGGTTACAGGCGCCACCGGCGCGGCGTGGATATCGCACTGATCTTTCACCGAGGACCTCGCCCATGCGTAGGCAATCACGCCAGTAATAATGTTCGCCGCCATGTAAGCACAGAAAATACCGGCAACACCGAAGAACTGCTCCGCTACATAGGCAAGCGGCACGTAGATAACGATCATTCGTGCGACGCTGATGTGCACGGCAGGCATTGGCTTGCCCATACCGTTGAACGACGCGTTCATGACCATGACCATGCCGTAGGCGCCATAGCTGATGGGAACGATCAGCAGGAATGTCCGGGCAACACTGGTCACTTGGATATTGTCGCTGAACAAGCCCGGTATGAATTCGCCCGACAAGGCGAGCAGCAAAGCGATCAGCAATCCTGAGCCAACGCAAAAGACCGTGCAAAACCTAAGCGCCCGGTAGATACGGTCAGGGAGATTGGCCGACACGTTCTGGCCGACAAATGGGCCGATAACCGCGGATAACGTATAAAACAGCACGAGCGTGAGTGACTCAACCCGGCTCGCGACACCAAAGCCCGCTACGGCTTCGGGCCCATATTGCGCAAGCATTGCCGTGATCACGCCGGTCGCAATCGGAATGATCGCATTCGTGCCCGCTGCCGGGATCCCGACATGGAGGATGTCGCCCCAGGAACTGAGCATTTCACGCTTGTCCGGCTTGTTGAACGTGACGAGATCCTGCCTCGTCTTCATGAGGTAGACCGCACCGATGAATATCGACAACCGTGACAGCAGCCCCGCCATCGCCGCGCCCTTCAGGCCCATGGCCGGGATCGGGCCAACGCCAAAAATAAGAATGGGGTCGAGGATGATGTTGGTCACGGAAGCCAGTACCATTAGCATACTGGGCAGGCGCGTATCACCGGTCGCGCGCATGCTGCTCATGGCCACCATGCCGACCACCACGAAGGGTACACCCGCGTACAGGATATTCATGTACCCAGCGATCAGGGGAATCATGTCCTCCGGCGCACCAAGCAGCCGAAACAGTGGCCAGATCGTGAGAGCGCCAATCAAGGCCATCGCGGCCGTAATCCCAAACGAAAGGATCAGGCTGTCGGTCGCAAGCCGTCGCGCACGAGGATGATTGTTCGCGCCGATCGCGCGGGCGACAACCGACGATGTACCCGCCCCGAGGCCGATAGCGACACTAGTCACCACCATCAGTACCGGAAAGGCGAAACTCAATGCCGCCAGCTCACGGTCACCGACGCGACCGATGAACCACATGTCGATAAACGACTGCAGCATCATCGTTAAGATGCCGAAGAGCACAGGTACCGCCATCGCAACGAGATGCCGGCCAACTGAGCCCTCGGTGAGACGAGCCTGTGGTGACGCCATTAAATGAATCCGGGTGAGAAGACCGGGGAGCCACGGGCAGAATACCCCCGAGGTCAGACCACTATGAACGAGGGACCACGCTGGTGCAATGTGCGATCGCCGAGCGCTATCATGTGTGCCATGACAACACGGGGAAAACCGGATGAAACTGAATGTCGAGATCGAAATCGATGCCGACAGAGCTGTCGTCTGGAACGAATTTACCGGCCTGGCCAATATGAGCCGATGGGTGCAGAACCTCGAAGTAGTCGATGAAGATCAAACATGCTGTACATCCTCGTGCAGACTCATGTTCACGAGATTCATGCGATTGATGTCACTCTTTACAGGCGACACCATTCGCGAGTGACCCGAGGGCGACATGCAACGATTCAAATTGATGGTCGAACCCGACCTTGTGGGAGAAAACGCGTGAGCTGGAAGACGCTAGATAGCAAAGTCGTTTACGACAATCCCTGGATAACGCTTCGTGAGGACCGTGTGATCAATCCGGGCGGTGGCGAGAACGATTATGGCCACATCCACTTCAAGAAGACGGCGATTGGCATCGTGCCGCTGGATGCGGACGGCAATACATGGATTGTCGGACAGGACCGCTACACGCTGGGCGAATACTCATGGGAGGTTCCTATGGGCGCTTCGGAAGAAGGCGAGGAGCCGCTCGAAACAGCGCACCGCGAACTTAAGGAAGAAACCGGGCTTACCGCTGGCAGCATGAAGCAGTTGATGAAGCTGCATACCAGCAACTCGATCACCGACGAGGTCGGTTACGTGTTTGTCGCAGAACAACTCAAGGCCGGCGAGACAAACTTCGACGAAATGGAGGTGCTTGACGTTCGCAAGCTACCCCTTGAAGACGTCGTCGCCATGATCGGGCGCGGCGAAATGACCGACGCCATCAGCGTGGCTGCGATATTGCGCGTCTTTGCCGATCAAGATGCGAGCCGGGCAGAGACAACGTAGCGCATCGGGCCGCCCGCCTCCATGGCATCGAACGGATAACAAGTGACCAGGCTCAGCATCGAGTCATCCGTATCGAGCACCAGACTGCCACGACGGGAATCGACGACATCGATCGCCGATACCTCGTAAACATGCTTTCGGCCATCGGGCAGTTCGACCTGCAACGTGTCGCCGAGCGCCAGGAACTGCAGGAATCGAAAGTGGGTATCCCGGTGGCCCATGATGATACTGTTCCCGGACTGCCCCGGGAGTGCACTGAGGCTCAGGTGTCCCGGACCGAAAGCCAGCGTCCGGCCGGATCCGCCCTCGAGAACGATCAACTGCACGTCACCGCCCTTTGTCGACAGCCGTGCGACGGGATAGGTATCCGCCCAGGGCCAGGGTGCCGGCTTGTGACTGCCGGTCCCGGCGCGTAACCATGCGCGGTGCATCAATTCCTGCGCTACCCAGGCCTTGGCAGGGATGTAGACCCCCTGGCCGAACTGCCAGAAACCGAGACAAAGCAGCAAAGCCAGGAGCAATCCTCGGAGATAGCGCTTAATCGTCTTTACGCGTTGCACTGCCCGACCTCCAGAACTTCAAATAGGTAAAAAAGAGCCAGCCGGTCAGCATCAGGAGGACGCCGTTCATTCGATAGACAGCGGCATCCGTCGCAGTCGCCGTAAATCCGCTTATCGCTACCATGCTTTGTCCGTATGGCAGGAGATTCGGAACCTGTTCCCGGGTCAGCAAGGTGTTGCCCGGGCGGACGGGGGTCTTATCGACAGCAACAAGGCTTGTGAACCTGCTGACAAGATGGTGCTTCAGTGCAACCGCCACGACGGCATCACGCGTTTCCTCCTCGGAACGACCTTGACGCCGCCGATCCATCAGTTCCTCTATCCTGGCGCGCGCCCACAGGGCACCGATTCCGGAGCGCGCCTCCCCGGTTTCCCAATCGAGCTCGGCATCCCAGGAGCCACCGGCGGATGTGCCACGAATCAGAACGGTAGCGTTGGCAGCGACCCCGCTGGCAAGCCGTGTACGTACCATGATCGGCTCACCAGCATAAAGATCTGGAATCGTTGCCGGATAGCTTTCGGCTATCACGTTGCCAGGCCACTGAACCACAATGTCAGTGACCTGTGGCAGCTCGATCTTGCGGAACAACCGCTCCATTTTCTCGTTGACTTCATGTAGCGCGCTGATGGTCGTGAACGTGCCGCGGCCGGCTTCGGCCGCTTTGCGCATGAACCAGCTATTGGGGGCCGAACCGATACCGACGGTAAACAGGCGACTGTTTCCGAGTTGTTGTTCGATGAGCGTAAATAGCGCGCTTTCGTTGCCGACACTGCCGTCCGTTATGAAAATTACCTGGCGCAGGTACGACTCGTAGTGTGCAGCCATCAGCGCCCGTGACAGCGCCGGATACATTTCCGTACCACCCTCTGCATTCAGTCCACTCACGTAGCGGCGGGCGACAGCGATGTTGGATGCCGATGCATCAACGCTGTTTGGAAACAGGGCACCGGTCATCGAGTTGAACTGGATCACGTTAAAGCGATCAGCTGGTGCAAGCCCGCTCAGTGCGAGATTAAGTGCGCGCTTCGCCTGGTCAATCGACGTGCCATGCATCGAGCCTGACGTATCGATCACAAATATCAACTCGCGCGGCACACGTTGCCTCAGCACGGAAAAATCGTCAGGTGGCAACATCATCAACAACGCATGCTGGTCGCCATCGATCGCCTCTGTGAACAACATTGCACGGGGAAGGCTGTCGGGGACGGGCTTCCACGTCAGTTCCAGGTCATGATCCATCGGCGCGCCCCCTTTAGCGAGGGCGACGTGGTAGCGACTACCGTTGTTGGAAATATCGACGACATGGTAACGACTCGCAATCAATGCAAGCGGCACGCCTGCATTCAACTCCGCATTGAAAGTTACCTTCTGGTCTTTCGATCGTTTGACCACGGGCGGCGTGATCCTTGACGCGTCCAGAACCCAGGTTGTGTCCGGCGACCATCCGGAGCCTGTTCGATCCGGCAGCGGGTGACCGTTAATGTAACGCGGTGTCACCGTCATCGGGAATCGCAGGCTGAACGCACCCTCGTCGTACCGAATGGTCTGCAGATACTCGATCTCGACGATCACGGTCTCACCGGGCGCGACATTTGCCACAGAGGCTGTGAACAGGTTGGCCCGCTCTTGCTCGACGAGGCTGGCCTTCCTGCCCTCGGCTTTCGCCTGCTCGTATTGCTTCTTCGCCTGCGCCTTCTCGCGAATCTCGCCTTCAATTATGCGTTCACCGATCGTCATACGCAGGTGGTCGACTGCAGCCTCATCGGGCAATGGAAAAACGTAAACCCCCTCCACCCATTCCGGTCCGTCGTTCATAAACGCCTGACGGACAGATACGCGCGCTACGAGACCCGTGACTCGGGCGTCTATATCCGTTTTCATGCGCGTCGCTATTTCGTAACCATGCTGCATACGAAACAGGAGCGTGCCGCTCTGTACCTGGTCCGGGCGGACTTCGGACGGCTGGATTTCTGCCGCCGGCGCCCGTGGCACCCAGATCGCCACCAGGAAGACGGCCATCCAGTGCCACTTTGACTGCCGGCACAGGCGCGCTCGAACCTGGCGAAAAGACTCAAGCTCGGGTTCCGGGTGACAGTTCCTGCTGCCGTACTTCGCCTCCTGATCCTTTTGCGCCCTGCCGTCGCGATGCTTTCTGAAACGTATTCGCATGTCTGCCTCCCTTTTCCGATGCCGGGTATATCAGCAAGCCAATCGGCAGATGCAGCGGCACAGGCATGGCAATACACCGGCGTAATGTGGCAAATTGTGGCTCTCGCTCAAGGCCCTTCGAGTGTTATGTCCAAACGCATCGCAATCGTCGAAGACGAACAGGCAATTCGTGAAAACTACGCGTCAGCGTTTCGCCGCGAGGGTTATTCCGTGGAGATGTATGACGCCCGGCAGCCTGCGATCGATGCTTTCGACGCCCGACTACCGGATCTTGTCGTAATCGATATCAACCTGAAAGACGACGTCGAGGGCGGTTTCGAACTGTGTCGTGTCCTGCGCAGCCGGTCGGCCGATTTGCCGATCATTTTTCTGACTGCCCGGGACAGCGAATTCGACGCAGTCTCGGGTCTTCGTCTCGGCGCAGACGATTACCTCACCAAGGACATCAGCTTGCCGCACTTGATGGCGCGGGTCGCCGCATTATTCCGGCGATTGGACGTCATGAAGAATCCGCAAAGTGATGAGAACCGAGTCAATCGCGGCAGCCTGGAGCTGGATATCGATCGCATGACGGTGCGCTGGAAGAATCAACCCGTCGCGCTGACTCTGACAGAGTTCTGGATGGTGCACGCGCTGGCCCGTTACCCGGGTCATGTCAAGAACCGCCAGCAGTTGATGGACGCGGCGCAGGCCGTGCTGGATGACAACACGATCACCTCTCACGTCAAACGTATTCGCCGCAAATTCGTCGCCCTTGACCCCGATTTCTCCTCGATCGAAACGGTCTATGGCATGGGCTACCGCTGGTTGACGGAGACCGGCTAAGGTCTTGCCATGAATCTTCGTCGTCAGTTGCTGTTGGTCAGTCTGCTGACATTGATCCTACCCTGGGCCGGCTGCCAGTTCGTTAGGGAAACAGAATCTGCGCTTCGCGAAGGTCAGCAACAAATGCTGAGTGGTACGGCACTCGCCATCGCCGATTCTCTTTCGCAGTTCCCGTACGAGTTGCTCACCGAGGATAACGGTGGCAACAGGATATATGCGCATCCTTTACGAACGACGCCACTGATTGATGGATATGTCGACGACTGGACCGTTCCCAACGGGGCCCTGCACAATATCCGCGGCGCCGATGGCCCGATCCGCTATGTGTTCGGCCAGCATGGTCAATATCTGTATTTGTTCGTGGACGTAAGAGATACCTCTGTTGTATATGCAGATACGCCAGGTCCCGATCGGGTCGCTGACGAAGTTTCGTTGCTAAGCATCGCCGATAACAGCGATCGTGCAGTGCTACGCTTTGTCGCAGAGGCCCCTGGCAGGATCGTCGCGACCCGTGACGACGGTCGAACAGTTGCCACAGAAAACCGCGTCGAGGCACATTGGCAGGACACTGCAGATGGCTACCAGCTCGAAGCGCGGATTCCGCGCCGCATTCTCGGTAGTCGCCTGGGACTTGCGGTCCTCAATACACCTGATGCCATGCGGGCCGGGATTACGAGTACCAACTTCGAGGGTGCCACACCCGGCCGGGTAATGGCAGTTTCGCCAGTGCTGCAAAGCGTTGCCGCGGGCTACGTCCAACCCGGCTGGCGCCTCATGATTACGAACAACGATGGCTGGCGGATGGCGCAGGCTGGCAGTATCAACACATCCTCGAGTGGTGCCAATGCCGGCAACACGTCCGGTTGGATGCGCCTAGTTTACCAATTGGTGCTCGAGCCCGGTGCCGATGCGCTGCTGGCCGAACCTGCACCTAGCGGTCGTGAATCACAGAGTTACATCAGTGAAGCATTGCAGGGCGAACCCACCGCCCGTTGGTTCCGAAGTCCCGACACAGATCGAGCGGTGATATCCGTCGCACAGCCCATATGGTCGGGCACGGTGCAGACGGGTGTACTGATACTGCAGCATGGCACCGACGCCATCCTGAGTCAGACTAACGAAGCGTTAACGAGACTCCTGTTGCTCACTTTGACCTCAACGGTAGCCGTCGCCATCGCACTCCTCGGCTATGCGAGCTGGCTGTCCATTAGAATTCGTACGCTCAGTGAGGCGGCAGAACAGGCACTGGACCAGAAGAAGCTCCGTATGGCACTGCCCAGCGCACTTGCCGGCGACGAAATCGGCGATCTTTCGAGAAGTTTTTCCAGTGTGCTTCGGCAACTGGGTATCTACAACGACTACCTGCAATCACTCGCCAGCAAGTTATCGCACGAGCTAAGAACCCCGCTGACCATCGTTCGCTCGTCGCTCGAAAACCTAGAACATGAAAATCTGAGCGGGGATGCGAAAGAGTACACAAAACGCGCTAGGGAAGGCACGGCACGACTGCAAAGGATTTTAAGTGCCATGAGCGAGGCCAGCCGAACTGAAGAACTCATCGAAAATGCCGAGCTCGAAAACTTTAACCCCGGCCAAGTGTTGAAGTCAGTCGTCAACGCCTACGCGGATGCTTGGCCGGCCCGGCAGTTTGCATTCAGTGACAGCTCAGAAGAGGCACAAGTGTATGGGGCCCCGGAACTGATTATCCAGATGCTCGACAAGCTCGTCGACAACGCTGTCGATTTCACCAAGACTGGGGACACAATCAGCATTTCGATGGAGAGCGACACGAAATCTGTCACGCTTGCCATCGAGAACCCCGGTGCACCGCTGCCGATGGAACTACAGTCAGAACTTTTTGACTCGATGGTCTCAGTACGCAAGGGCGACAGCAATAAACACTTGGGACTGGGTCTCTATATCGCCCGCCTTATTGCCGAAGGTCACAACGGCGGAATATCTGCGAATAACATGGATAACGGCGTCAGGTTCTCAGTTAGTTTGCCACGCACCTGATTCACCATGGGCTGTTCACATAGTCATCCCCAGAATGCCGCACCTCCGCTTCGTCCGATACGAAGCGGACATTTTTGGTATAGACTGGATTTTCAGTTCTGGTAATAACACGCAGGACTAAAACCATGTCTCCCAGATTGTCCCATCTATTCAGTGCAATGTTCTTGCTCAGCGCAGGCGCTCTGCTTGCTGGATGTGGCACCAATGAGGAAAGGGATGACACAATCCTGACGGGTGAAATCTTCTCAGTCAGTTGCGAGCGCAGCTGGTCAGACTGTTATGCGGAAGCCCAACGGCGCTGTGCCGGTGGTGATTTCGAAGAGCTAGATTGGAACGCACTTGAACGAAACATAATAGATGATCATTCATTCGAACGCCCAAACAAGCTCACGCAGGCGACCTATCGCGCCGTTACAGTACGCTGTAAGTAGCTGCATCGCCCGGGACTCAATTTCTGCTTCTTTCATCGAACAGGTCTGACTAGTTCGTATACGGCGCCGGCTTGTCCCACCGGTATCAATCGATGTTGCGCGTCCTGTATAAGAAAGGACACAACGGCTGCGGTCGTTGTGTCCTCTTTACGAGCCTGCACACTTCAGATATCTAGGTAACCCACAATCCCCTGGGCTGCTTCGCGGCCTTCGAACACGGCAGTCACGACGAGATCTGATCCGCGAACCATGTCACCGCCCGCGAACACTTTCGGGTTAGTCGTCTGAAATGGCAGGCGGGTCGTCTGGTCGACACGTACCCGACCATTGTCAGCAATATCGATGTTCGCATCGCTGAACCATGTCGGCGGGTTCGGGCGGAACCCGAATGCGATGACCACCGCGTCGGCGGCAACGATGCGTTCAGTACCAGAAATAGGCTCCGGCCGGCTGCGACCATCCTTACCGGGTTTCCCGAGCCTGGTCTCAATCAGCTTCACGCCCGTAACATGATCGCGGCCCAGGATTTCGAGCGGTTGCTGGTTGAACAGAAAACGAACGCCCTCTTCCTTGCTGTTTTCTACCTCACGGCGCGAGCCCGGCATATTCTCTTCGTCGCGTCGATAGGCACAGGTGACCCTCGACGCACCCTGACGAATCGCCGTGCGATTGCAATCCATCCCCGTATCACCGCCGCCCAGCACGACGACGTTTTTGCCATGCAAGTCGATACACGGGTTGTCGTCCGGCAGCTCCATCTCCCGGTTGATACTCGACACGAGGTAGGGTAAAGCCTCGTAAACACCTGGCAGGTCCTCACCGGGAAACCCACCGGTGACATAGTCGTACGTGCCCATGCCGAGAAACACAGCATCGAACTCGCTGAGCAATTCATCGAATGACTTATCAGCACCAATCGTTGTATTGAGGACGAATTTCACGTCCATGCCCTCTAGAAGCTCCCGTCGGCGACGAACGACTTCTTTCTCGAGCTTGAAGGGTGGAATACCGAAGGTCAGCAAGCCGCCGATCTCCGGGTAACTGTCGAACACGCTAGAGCGAACACCGTTCCTCGCCAGCACGTCCGCGGCGGCCAGCCCGGCGGGACCCGCGCCGACGATGCCGACGCGTTTCCCGGTATCGACGACGTGCGACAAATCTGGACGCCAGCCCTGCTTGTAGGCCTCATCAGTTATGTACTTCTCTATATTGCCGATACTGACCGCGCCAAGCCCATCGTTCAACGTACAGGCGCCTTCGCACAATCGGTCCTGCGGACAAACACGCCCACAGATTTCGGGCAATGAATTGGTCTGATGCGACAGCTCTGCCGCCTGGAACAACTTACCTTCCTCGATCAGGCGCAGCCAGTCCGGAATGTAGTTGTGCACGGGGCACTTCCATTCGCAGTATGGGTTTCCGCAGGAGATGCAGCGACCCGCCTGGCTGGCTGCCTCGGCGCTATCGTAGTTCCCGTAAATCTCGCCCATGTGCATGACGCGCACCTGTGCCACTGCCTTGATCGGATCCCGCCTAGGAACCTCCAGGAACTGTAGCGGATGCTTGGCCATCAGGCTGCCTGCCTCAAAGATTCAATGAGAGTGCCCAGCTCGGCCGCCTTCGGCTTAACGACCCAGAACTTCGGTAGGAAAGTACGGAAATCGTCGAGGATCTCCTCGCCCCATCGACTACCGGTCAACGTCACGTGCCGGCCAATGAGAGCACGCAGGTGATGCAAGTGCGACTCCATGCTCTCCGGCTTGATGCGATGGATGTCTATCAGGTCGTGGTTATAAAGATCCACGAAGTTGCGATCGAGGTCGAGCACGTAGGCGAAGCCTCCAGTCAATCCAGCGCCAAAATTGACGCCGCAGCGACCCAGCACAGTCACAACACCCCCGGTCATATATTCGCAGCAATGGTCTCCTGCGCCTTCGACCACAGCTAGTGCACCGGAGTTGCGAACAGCAAACCGCTCGCCCGCCTGACCGGCTGCAAACAACTCGCCACCAGTGGCGCCGTAAAGACAGGTATTGCCAACGATCACGGTATCTTTTGCGACAAAAGATGAGTTTTTCGGCGGCTGAATCGTGATGCGACCACCGGCCATGCCTTTGCCAACATAGTCGTTCGCGTCCCCTTCGAGATCGAGGTTCAGTCCAGCGACATTCCAGGCACCAAAGCTCTGTCCGGCCGTGCCGGTTAGCTTCAGATCGAGCGGCGCGCCTTCCATGCCATTGTTGCCGTAGCGACGGGCAATCTCGCCGGACAGCATCGCCCCGATTGTTCTGTCGTGATTCGCGACCTCAAACGAAAACTCACCACCCTCCCTAGCGTCGACTACCGGCAACACAGTGTCGAGTATTCTATGTGCAAGCTTCGCCTCATCGAATGGTTCATTGCGTAGGTCCGTACAAAACTGTGGCACATCCTTGGCAAGACCTGCATCAGAAACAATGGGAGACAGGTCGAGATTCTGTTGTCGCGGCGTTTCCCCGGGAATTTGTTCCAGCAGATCCGTTCTACCTATCAACTCTTCCAAGCTTCTCACGCCCAGATCCGCCATCAGCAAGCGTGCTTCTTCGGCAACAAAACGGAAGAAGTTGATCACCATGTCGGGGATCCCGATGAAGTGCTCGCTCCGCAGTATATTGTTCTGCGTCGCGACACCGGTCGCACAATTGTTGAGATGGCAAATGCGCAGGTACTTGCAGCCCAGCGAAATCATGGGCGCCGTCCCGAAACCGAAACTTTCCGCCCCCAGCATCGCTGCCTTGATGACATCGAGCCCGGTCTTCAGGCCACCGTCCGTTTGTAATCGAACCTTGTGACGCAAATCGTTTGCGCGCAGTACCTGGTGCGCCTCGGACAGACCCAGCTCCCAAGGGCTGCCTGCGTACTTGACGGAACTTAAGGGGCTCGCCCCGGTTCCACCGTCATAACCGGATATCGTGATCAGATCGGCATAGGCCTTAACAACCCCCGCCGCGATCGTGCCAACACCAGGTTCTGCGACAAGCTTGACCGAGACCAATGCCTCAGGATTGACCTGCTTCAGGTCGAAGATGAGTTGCGCAAGATCCTCAATGGAGTAAATGTCGTGATGCGGCGGCGGAGAAATCAGTCCGACACCGGGCTTCGCATAACGCAACCGCGCAATCATCTCATTGACTTTGTGGCCGGGCAGCTGGCCGCCTTCACCAGGCTTGGCGCCTTGCGCGATTTTGATCTGAATCACCTCGGCGTTGACGAGATACTCAGACGTTACGCCAAATCGTCCGCTCGCGACCTGTTTGATCTTCGACACGCGCTCCGTGCCGTACCGCGCTGGGTCTTCGCCACCCTCGCCGGAGTTTGAACGCGCACCTATACGATTCATTGCAATAGCGAGTGCTTCGTGGGCCTCCGGCGACAGCGCGCCGAGCGACATACCGGCACTGTCAAAACGCATCATGATGTCTTCAGCACTTTCGACCTCTTCGAGTGGTACCGACAGACCATGGCAACCAACCTTTAATAGATCACGAAGCGTCGCGACCGGCCGATCATTTACCAGCGCCGCATACTCTTGGTACTTCCCGAAATCGCCCGAACGCACAGCCGCCTGAAGCGTCGCAACGACATCTGGGTTGTAGCAGTGGTACTCCCCACCGTGCACGTATTTGAGCAAACCGCCATGGGTGAGCGGTACGCGCGCGTTCCAGGCGTCCCTGGCAAGTGCTTTTTGATCCTGGTGGAGATCATCGAATGAAGCGCCCTGGATACGACTGATTGTACCGCGAAAACAGCGCTCCACGATCTCGTCGTGCAGACCAACGATCTCGTAAAGCTGTGCACCGCGATAACTCGAAATCGAAGAGATACCCATCTTCGACATAATCTTGAACAGACCTTTGCGAATACCCCGGCGATAGCTGCGACCGAGTTGCTGCTGGCGATCCGCGCGGCCTCGTTGCGCCAGGTCGTGCAGACTTTGATAAGCGAGGTAGGGATAGACGGCAGTCGCGCCGTAGCCGATCAGGCAGGCGATGTGATGGGCATCCCTCGCGACGCCCGTTTCAACGATGATGTTTAGCGCACAACGTGTACCGTTCCGTACCAGTTGGTGATGCACGGCGCCCGTCGCAAGGAGTGCATGCACCGGCAGCAAATCTTCTTTCAGATAGCGGTCGCTGAGCATCAGGATCAGCTTCCCATCTGCGACGGCCTGGTCAGCCTGTGCACAAATATCATCCAGCGCTTCGGACAACGGCATGTCGATCGGCATGTTCAGATCGATGAATGCATGACTGTCGCCAAACATGTCTGGGCTTAGTAACTGTCGCAATTTGCGTTGCGACAGCACCGGTGAATTCATGATGACGTGGTTGGCGTGCTCCGGCCCAATATTGAACAGACTTGTTTCCCTGCCGATGTTGGTTTGCAGGGACATCACAATCCGTTCACGCAGGCTGTCGATCGGCGGGTTGGTCACCTGTGCGAACTGCTGGCGAAAGAAGTCAAACGGAGAGCGTACTTTTTTCGACAATACCGGCATCGGCGTGTCGTCGCCCATTGAGCCCACGGCTTCCTGCTCTGCCTGCGCAAGCACGGCGATAATCTCGGACTGTTCCTCACGGGACAGGTTGAACATCTTCTGGTACGTCGCAAGCGTTCTTTCGTCGAAGGGTTCCGCTGCCATGTGCAAATCGACTAGCTCCGAATCCAGATATCGAACGCCCTGCTTCATCCATTGCTTGTACGGATAACTGGATTTCAGCACCTCGTGAATGTCGTCGTTTGACAACAATGTTCCGTCTTGCAAATCGACGGCGAGCATCTCACCTGGCCCGAGGCGACCCTTTTCGACGACGTCGGCGGGATCATAGTCGTAAACGCCGATCTCAGATGCGATCGTGATGTGGCGATCATTCGTGATTACATAGCGCGCCGGGCGCAGACCGTTTCTGTCGAGGCAGCAGGCCGCGTAACGCCCGTCGGTCAGCACAATGCCAGCAGGTCCATCCCAGGGTTCCATCTGGCAATCGAAAAATTCATAGAACGCACGTACGTCCGAATCCATTGTGTCCATCGCCTGCCAGGCCGGCGGGATGAGAATTCGCATCGCCTGCAGCACACCCATGCCTGCTGCACGCATGACCTCCAGCATATTGTCGAGACTGGAGGAATCGGAACCGGTCAGTGAAACAATCGGGTCGAGATCCGATATGTCCGGGAGGCTCTCGGAGCGAAATTTACCAGCACGCGCGAGCGCCCAGTTTCGATTTCCCTGGATCGTGTTGATCTCGCCGTTATGGGCAAGAAACCGAAATGGCTGCGCGAGTCGCCACTCGGGCATCGTGTTGGTCGAGAATCGCTGGTGAAAGACACAAACGGAAGACTTGAGCCTTGGGTCACGAAGGTCGGGGAAAAAGTCAGGCAATGCATCGGGCATGACCATACCCTTGTAGCTGACGGTCGCCGCCGAAAGACTTGCGACATAGGCGGTTGGATCATGCGTGACGAAGCGCTTCTCGGCGCGGCGACGCGCCTTGAACAACTCGCGATTAAGTGTGCCGCGAATTATGCCGGCCGGTGCATTGACGAAGACCTGCTCGATGACGGGCATCGACCGCAAGGCCAGCTCGCCACACACCTCCGGACGAACCGGCACCTTGCGCCAGCCAGCAACCTGGAGATCGAAAGCGCGAATTGCTGCGTCGATCTCATCGCGAACTTTTCTAGCGACTGCTTCGTCCTGGCTCAGGAACACGGTACCAACCGCGAACTCCTCTGCCAGCTCGTAGCCAAGCTCAGCCCCGATTTCCCGGAAGAAATTATCAGGGAATCGAATCAGCAGGCCGCAACCGTCACCGGTCTTACCGTCGGCGGCAACGGCGCCCCGATGCGTCAGGCGCGCGAGGGCAGCGATCGCGGTCTCGACGACGAAGTGACTCTCGTCGTTGTCGATATTTGCGATCAGGCCGAAGCCACAGCTGTCCTTCTCGAACGCCGGGTCGTACAAACCGGTTGCAGGTACTTTCGCCATGGACACCGAGACACTTGCACTGACCTCATGCAAGTTTGTATTAACCAAATTTGATTGTGCCGAACATCCCTCCGGCACCTGGTGGACCGACTCTTTCTGTACTTATCTAAAGCTGACAGTCATCGAACTGCAGACGCGGCGCCTATGGCCCATCCGACAGGAGATTGTCGACAGTTAAAAGAACAGTCCCGACCGGTAATTATATGCCAGCAATCCGACTTTCGCGAAATCAGCGCGCGATTTACTAAACAAGGCCTGTTGTTGCGCGGGCTCAAGCCCACAGCAGTTCAATACAATCATGCGTTACCCGCGAAACTGGTTAGGCAAAGCTAATGAAGCGCATGCTTCACCGCCAGCAGCAGACACAAGGTAAGTCCCCCTTGTCAGTTTTGACGCAACAGTAGTATTCATGACCCTGTTCTCCATGAAAGGTTCAGCTAAGGTCGCCACCCAGCTCGCCTCAGCGAGCTCCGATGAGTACCCACTCGTCGCTTGGTTTCTCCAGCTCAAATTCGAATCGGCAGGCATCAGCGTAATCGGGGGAGGTGATGTCGAGAAGATCACCGCGATCCTTCGCTTCGGCTGCCGCCTCGCCCCGGTCCACCCACGCGCGTATCTCATCCTCGGGATTGTATGACTGACCTTTTCAGCCGCACGCTGCGAGCAATGCCAGGCAAATGGGGAGAATCAGTCCACGCATGATTTACTTCTCCTTGAGGGTCCGGCGGTACTTCCAGCGCCTTGAACACTGCCATTGTTTGGCAATTTCTGGCGTCCGGTGATAGAACAGACTATGAGTGGTCGGACCCCCGGCCCTGTATCCCGGTTCGCATTCTCACCCAATTCGGGCGAGGGGAATAATGTCAAAACGGCTGGATGAAACAAGGCAAGACGGATGTCGGTAATGCTAGTGAGTGAGGGTGGGGAGGCGGCGATTACAGACACCGACAAACTGCGTATCCAGGCCATCCTCAAGTTCTGGTTCAAGGAGCAGCAATTGAGCGCCCCGCAGATCGATGGCCGCATGGACGTCTGGTTTGGCGAAGACGCCGTTTTTGACGAGGAAGTCACCCGAAACTTTTCGCAGGACGTGGAAGACGCCTCCGAAGGGCGCTTGGACCACTGGGCAAGCGACCAGCGTGGTCGGCTAGCCCTAATCCTCCTCCTCGATCAGTTTCGCCGCAATATCTACAGAAGCAAGGCTGAGGCATTCAAGAAAGACAAGGCGGCGCTGAAGCTGTGTGTGGAAGGCGCGATGGAAAAGAAGGACCAAGGTTTGTCGCCGATCGAGCGTGTGTTCTTCTATATGCCGCTGCAACATGCCGAGTCTCGCAAAGTGCAGGAGAAGTCCTGCGAAATTTATAACAAGCTGGCGGACGCCGTTTCACCAACTTACAAAGAAACCTTTGAGACCGTCGCCCAGTTTGCCGAGCTGCATGCGGACATCGTTGGCCAGTACGGCCGGTTTCCTTACCGCAATGCCATCCTTGGTCGTGAAAACACGCCGGAAGAAGACTTGTATTTAGCCGGCGATGCCCCAGCCTTCGGCCAAGGCGAGGACTGAAAAGCCCTCAGGCGCCGGAGAGCCTGATTACATCCCCCAGCAGATATCTTCTACAAGTGGTGAAGTTCTATATTGCTTCGTCGGACTTCGGCCTCCTCGCAATGATTGAGTAGCAGGAGCGAGCCCGGCGCGCGATTCCATTGACGTCAGAGTAGAGCTTTAATTCCTGTGTCAGACATCAACCGTCGGCGGCAGTATGCTCCGCGAGAGAATATGAAAGCGCGCCGTTAGTAAGACGGCAGCAACCGTCAGGCCCAACACGAATCCAGCCCAGATGTATGACGGCGGTGCCTGAAAGGTAATCGCCGCCAGGTAGGCAAGCGGAAAGCCCAGCACCCAGTACGAAAATGTATTGATCACCATCGGTACGCGCGTGTCCTTGTACCCGCGCAGCGCACCGGCGGCGCCGATCTGCACGCCGTCGGCGATCTGAAAAACGGCAGCTATCAGTAATAGGCTGATCGCAATCTCCGTCACCGAGGGGTCATTGGTGTAAATACCGACAACCAGATCCCTGAACAGCAACAGGAAAGCCGCCGAGAACGACATGAAGATGATGCATATCAGGATTCCAACCATACCCCCCAGACGCGCGGCGGCAGCATTCCCCGATCCCAGCGCGTGACCGATTCGAACTGTTATCGCTGCGCTAAGCGCCAGCGGAATCATGAACATCGTTGAGGCGAAATTGAGTGATATCTGATGGGCCGCTGTAATGTCTGCACCACGGGTACCAACAAGGATGGATACCGCCGAGAATAGACCGGCTTCCGCGGTGATGGTCACTGCGATTGGCGCACCCAGTGCAAAGATCTCTTTGAGCACTGGCATACGCACAGGTGCCATTCGATCGAATATTTTCAGTGGCTTGTATATCGGCTTGATCGCTACATAGCCAGCAAGCACGAACGTCATCAGCCACATCGTGATAGCGCTCGCCATGCCGCAACCGACCGCACCATACGCCGGAAACCCAAATTTGCCGAACATGAGCACCCAGTTAAGAAAAACGTTGGTGACCAGTGCAAACAATGACGTGAACATGATGGGCTGGGTAAAGCCGATGCCCTCCGTCGTAAAACGAAACGCGAGAAATGTACAGATCGCCGGTGCCCCGAACATGATCGCGCGCACGTAACCGACGGTCAGCTCACGAAACCCTTCATCGATACCAATAAACGACAACACAGGGTTCACCAAAAGCTGAGCCAGCGTAAATATCGATAAACCCAACGCGATAGCCAGCCAAACACCCTGGCGGGTATATCGACCAATGAGTTCCGGCTCCCCGGCGCCGAAATGACGTGCCGCGATCGGTGATATCGCCATCATCAGGCCGAGGCACATGGTGAAGCCAAGAAACCAGACGCTGCCACCGACGGCGACAGCCGCGAGGGCCTCCGCGCCAAGCCGTCCCGCCATCACGGCGTCAGCAAACTGCATACCCGCGATAGACAGGTTATTGACGATCAGGGGGCCCGCCAGTTTCAGCAGGGCTCGGGCCTCGACCATCCTGTTTTTCGATGAAGTAAACACGATTGTCGTTTTACCGCTGTTTGACCCCGATAGCTACTGGCGGGCAATTAACCACCGGACTACCGTTGGTGTAAAGTTGCGGCTGGTTTTGGGGAAATAAAAATGTTGCATGACGGCACATCCCGACGAGTGGCTATCGTCGGTGGCACGAGAATTCCGTTTTGTCGTGCGCATACGATTTACACTGACACATCGAACCAGGAAATGATGACCGCCACCCTGGAAGG
>JAQWSV010000009.1 GCA_029243005.1 Woeseiaceae bacterium | reverse complement strand
AGCCGACATTAGCATTGCCAAGCAACGAAATGGCCCTATCGGTGACTTTCCGCTGACCTTTGTAGGCCGGTTTACCAAGTTCGAGAATTGGGTACCGGAAGCTTATGCGGATGAGACCTTCTAATGACCTTTGGGACCCGAGCCAGGATCAGGCTCGGCGCAATCCAACACAACTTCCAAACACTGAAATCCATGGTTCCAGGGGCCAGGGCAATGGCCGTAGTCAAGGCCAACGCCTATGGACATGGGCTGGTTCCGGTCGTGCGCGCACTTTCTGAGGCGGACACCCTCGCGGTCGCACGATTGGCGGAAGCTCGGCAGTTACGGGACGCGGGAGTCCAGACAGACATCACCTTACTCGGCGGTGTCGTGTCAGCTGACGATCTTGCGATGGCTATAGATCTCGGTGTGACGGTCGTCTTTCATCACCAACAACAAATTGAATGGGCAGAACGGTTTTCAGGCCGGATTACGCTGGCTTGGTTAAAGGTCGACACTGGAATGGGTCGGCTTGGTTTTCAGCCCAGCGATGCTGCTGCTGCGCTGACTCGGTTACGCGGTCAAGTTGATCGCTTGGGCATGCTCACGCACTTCGCAAGCGCCGATGAGCCTGAACTCCCGACAACAGAGGAACAGCTTGTCGCTTTCACGAAGCTGCTGGATGGCTTTGACGGGGAGGTGAGTATCGCCAACTCGGCGGCATTACTTGGGTGGCAGGAATCCCTGGCCATTTTCGATGCCGCGTGAGAGCAGGGTAGGTTGTGGATTCGGCCTGGCCTGTCTCTTTATGGAATTTCTCCGTACCCAAGCAAAGTGGGCCAGGAACTGGGTTTGCGTCCGGCCATGCAACTCAAAGCGAGTTTACTGTCAGCTAAAGCGATCGCGGCCGGCGATCGGGTTGGCTACGGGGGTGCCTGGCAGACCAAGCAAGACACGGTTCTTGGCATCATCGCGGGTGGGTATGGCGATGGGTACTCAAGGTTCATCACATCCGGATCGCCAGTCCTGGTAAATGGCCGCCGCGTGACTGTTGCAGGTCGGATTTCGATGGACCTTACAGCTGTCGATCTTGGGCCGGATGCGAAGGACGTTGTCGGCGATCCGGTAGTCTTCTGGGGTGACGAGCTCCCAGTTGAAAAAATCGCTGAATGCGCCGGTACGATTCCCTACCAGTTGGTTTGCGGGGTCACGCACCGGGAACCGGCGGTGTACGAATAGTTTGGAGCCGGAGTAAATAACAAAGTCTATGCGAATTGTTCATTGACTTTTTATTTACTCCGACCCCGGGTTTCTGCTAGTTATGAAAGAAGCCCATTTTGACGCCGGCTATTTGAACTACATCGTTGTCGTTAATTTTCCGCGCCTGTGCGCCAATTGGTTGGCCGTTAACCAGCGGGTAGTCTCCTTCTTCACCGCTTTCAACAACTACGATGAAGTATCCTTCCGCGCGACGCGTAATTGCCGCAACCTGGATACCTGGACGCCCGAGTGTCGTCAGCGCTTTGGTGAGTTCGAGTTCGCGGCCTGCGAGTGAGCCGCTCAGAACCTGGAGCTTGGCCAAAGGCAGTGCCTTGGGTGCATTGCTTGGATCAATGCCATGTGAGGTCTTGGTGTGGGAGAGCGGCTCGACGATTTCAGTCGCCGGCGCGGGTTTCTCGGGTTCGATCTGAGGTATGTCGATTTTGATGTCGTCGCGCCATGCTGCTTCAGCCGCCGATCTTCCCGAGGCTGTTGCTTCAGCTTCAGCAGCGACCTCTGCCGCTTTCTCAGCCGCCGCGAGCTTCTCTTCGGTTTGCTCGCCGGTCGGAATGACCATGGTCTTTGAGAACTCGTCTTCCTCGTTGTCTGATGTTTGCTGATCGGAGAAGTGTAATTGGTGATGACCAATTGTTATGGAATCTCCGTTTTGCAGGGCGTGTTTCTTGATCAGTTTGCCGTTGACGTACGTTCCATTAGTGCTGTTTAGATCTTCAAGGAACGAGTCATTAAGAATATTGATGATTAGGGAGTGGTGGCCACTGACTGCGGGGTTATCGATACGTACATCATTGTCAGGAAGGCGCCCGATGGTGTAGCGCTCTTTAGACATGTTGTACTCAGCCAGAACCTGGCCGTCCAGACTCAGTATTAAACGTGCCATATCAGTTTTATCGCTCTCTTACAGGTCTAATTGAGTACAGAGTGCCTTCCTGACGCTCTGCCTACCTAAGAACCGATCAGGCTTGATAGCTTCGCCAGCAAACCTTTCTTCGCAGCGAATGAATCAACAACCTGCGCCAGTTGCACCGACACGTTGTCCCGCCCGCCATGCTCGTTAGCAAGCTGCACCAATTGCTCATTAACCACATTAAGGTTAGCACTAAACGTGCTGATAGTTAAGTGAATATCCTCATCTTCAACCATGTCAGACAGTCCGTCGGAGCACAGCAAATAGATGTCATCGGGCAAGACGTCATACTCCTGCAATTCGACCTCGACGGTCGGTTCGACGCCCAGCGCGCGAGTGACATAGTTTCGATTGGTGGACCGCTGGGCCTCTTCCTCGGAATAGAAACCCCGATCGACGAGCTCCTGCAACAGGGAGTGGTCCATGGTTAATTGTTCGAACTGCTTATTCCGCAGCCGGTAGGCGCGGGAATCGCCAACGTGAGCGATGGAGATCTTGTTGTCGTAGAACATGGCCGCGACCAAAGTCGTGCCCATGCCTTCGCAGTGGGTTTGGCTTTGTGCGGTCTGGGAAATAATTTTGTTGGCCCGGGCCACAGCATCGCGAAGGACGATCGTCTGCCGCATCAATCCGGTGTGGGGATCGATAACGTTGCGCTCCTCGCGAGTGGCACCTTCCGAGGCTAGGTCGGTAATCGTCTGCACAGCAATGCCGCTGGCGACTTCACCGGCCTGGTAGCCACCCATGCCATCGGCTAGGACGAGCAGGCCCATATCGCTGTTCAGTCCAATCGCGTCCTCGTTGTGATCGCGCACCTTGCCGGTATCCGTTAACTCGGCAAATTTAATCTTTCCGCGCAGGCTCATGTGTTTACTCATGGCGTTGACTCAAGCGGCGTACTTCGCGCAATTACGCAGGGCGATGGCCATATCTGCGCCGTTGGCGAACCGATCTTCGGGACGTTTGGCAAGTGCTTTGGAAAGGACGGTGTCCACGCTGGGTGGCACACCCGGGCGGCGATTGGATACCGGTGACGGATCCTCCGTCGTTATCTTGGTCATAAGCACAGCGATGTTTGATGCTTTAAACGGCACTTCGCCAACCATTAGCTCATATAGCGTAACACCAAGCGAGAACAAGTCCGAGTGACCGGTTAATGTTTCTGCGTTGAGCTGTTCTGGCGACATATATATCGGAGTTCCGAGGAGAATCCCGGTCTTGGTTTGATTGTTGTCGGTAACTCGAGCCAACCCAAAGTCGCTGACCTTCAGTAAGTCCTGCCGTCGACTATAGAGAAGGTTGGCAGGTTTAATGTCGCGATGAATCAGGCCCTGATTGTGGGCATAGTCCAGTGCCTCTGCTGTTCGGGCGCAAAGTTCGAGTGCCTTGTTGGGCGCGAGTAGTTTCTTCGGGTCGGTGAACTCTGTTAGCGAAATACCCTGCAGGTATTCCATTGCAATGTAAGCAAGTTGCTTATCCTCGCCGCAGTCAAACACAGTGATGATATTTGG
Organism: Woeseiaceae bacterium; assembly: GCA_029243005.1. Lineage (GTDB taxonomy): Bacteria > Pseudomonadota > Gammaproteobacteria > Steroidobacterales > Woeseiaceae > SZUA-117. The sequence continues at coordinate 7,087 of JAQWSV010000009.1, read as the reverse complement.
GTGCGTCAGGCGGCCCGCAGACTCTGCTTCCCGGAAAAAGCGTAGACGCGCCTCTTCCAGTTCCTCGTCCTCGAATTCGTTCTCAATTGGAATGACCTTTAAAGCAACTGGCCGATTGATGCGGGGGTCACGCGCCAGATAAACGGCACCCATGGCGCCACGGCCCAGGCGGCGTTCGATGACATAGCGGCCGAGTTGTTGAGGTGCACCCTTTTTGCCGCCAAACGAGAACTTGTTTTTCGGAGACGATTTTCCGCTCCGGGTTTTTTTCATCCACTTAATGACCGCTTCCGCGCGTTCCGGTTTTGCCTGCTCCTCGAATGCGAGGGACAGTTTGTACATTGCTGTGGCGACGGTCTCTGTCGGCTGGCAACGCCGGAACTCGGCGAATGCAGGTTCGAGACGGCCCGCTGCGAGAAAATCACTGCCGCGTTTGAATGCATTGACGGCTGCCTTACGTACCGTATCGGCAAGCCACCAGCTCAGGATTGATGTACTGACGAAAATGAATGCGGCACGGCCCATGTCGATACGTATCCTGCCGATGAGCAGGAACAATGCCTCCATCAGCACCATCGTCGAAATGACGATAATGGCGATGAGAATGATGTCGCGGCGATTTCGGTTCGGCAGAAGCAGTGCGGCGATGATTACGAGCAGGACAGGGGCGAGCCATTCAACTGCACGACTCCATACAGGCGAAAATATTGTGCGTCGCTGTTCGATGTCAGCAAGTAGTTGTGCCGTGATTTCTGATGACGTCAGAAATTGACCTGATGGCAACACGGCAACGGCGCTGACTAGTTTCGGTGCTGCGTCCACAAAAATTGTCTTACCATTCATTTCGCTCGGTGGCACATTGCCGGTCAACACGTCGATCGACGCGAGTCGCTGAACGGGTGCGTAGTTTGAATGGTAAATTTCGAAGTTCGAATGTCTGACACGGGGATCGGCTGCGAAATCGGGTGAGGTTAATGCTGTCGCTAGGGCAAGTGATGGCCGCAACGAACCACCTTCCAGGTGCCAGAGCCGTGATCGTCGCAGGACATCGTCCGGGTCCGGCCGCAACATGAAGACACCGGTCCGGTTGGCGACATCAGCTAGTCTGTGATTGGCTGGCACGATGATTGGCAGTTGACCGCTTAGCATCACCGACCAGCCCGGAAATGCATCGTCGGCAGTCATTGCTGGAGGCTCAGCGAGCACGACCCGCCTGACGTTATGCGCCTGCAGGATCTTCAGCAGACGCCCGTACTCTGTCAATATTTCTTCCTGGGACTTGTGGTCGGGGTCGATACTGATGATAACGGCGTTTTCCGGCGGGTCACTCTGTGCGTTTGACGCGAAGATATCGTAGAGGAATCGATCGGCCGCAAAAAACCACACTGCCAGCGGCCCATAGATCAGGACCAGCAGCATGCTGGCAAATGCCAGGACGACCAGGCGGTCTCGATGTACTTTGCTTTTCTCGCTCAACACTGTTTTTCTCTACATAACGTGGTGAGTATAAGAAATAGCAAGCGTTTTTAATGAGATACGGTTAGCATTTTTGGCGCGCTAAAGTCGCTGAAAGCGGTGCTAGTATTGGGAGGCCGCTACCGGATAAGACACCATTCGTGCGCACTCCGGTATTTTCCGGTTGGGTTAATTTATTGGCTTTTCCGGCCAGAACAGGATGAATTGCATGGTGAAGGCCAAAAAAGCGTATGTCTGCGCGGACTGCGGTGCGTATTCGGTGAAATGGCAGGGCCAGTGCCCCGAGTGTAATGCTTGGAATACGCTGACCCAGACGTCAGTGGCGACCGCGTCGCCGGATCGGTCATCCGGGGTTGAGGCGACTGCGCTTGGCGATCTGACGGAGGATGTCGGTCTGCGCTATCAGACCGGATTTGGCGAGTTTGACCGGGTCCTTGGGGGCGGCCTAGTCCCGGGATCGGTCGTGCTCCTCGGTGGCGATCCGGGCGTCGGCAAGTCGACGCTGCTGCAACAGGTTGCCGCCCAGCTTCCCGGCTCGCTGAAGGTGTGTTACGCCACGGGTGAGGAATCGCTGCGTCAGATCGCTCAACGCTCGCATCGGCTCGGTCTAGACAATCCTGCGCTCAGATTGCTGGCCGATACATCCATCGAAAATGTGTTGGAACAGGCGCGGACGATAAAGGCAAGGGCCATGGTTATCGATTCGATTCAAACCATGGCCACCGCGGATATTCCTTCGGCGCCTGGCTCTGTTACGCAACTTCGCGAATGCGTCAGCCGAATCGTGAACTTTGCCAAGCAGCATGAGGTGGCCATATTTCTGATCGGACATGTCACCAAGGAAGGCGCGATTGCCGGGCCACGTGTTGTCGAACACATGGTGGACACTGTGATGTATTTCGAGAGCGATCCGGCAAGCCGCTACACGGTGGTCAGGGCGGTCAAGAATCGATTCGGCGCGAGTAGCGAGATGGGTGTGTTTGCGATGACTGAAACCGGTTTTCGAGAAGTGCGCAATCCGTCGGCAATTTTTCTTTCGCGGGAAGATGGCGGCGGTGCCGGTAGCGTCATTTCTACGGCATGGGAGGGCAGTCGGCCGCTACTGGTTGAAATACAGGCCCTCGTTGCTGATGGGATCAGTAGCTATCCAAAGCGGCTTGCACAGGGGATCGACCAGAACCGGCTGGCGCTGATCGTTGCTGTATTGCAGCGTCACGGCGGAATAGCGTTGTCGAACGAAGACATATTCATCAATGTCGTGGGCGGATTACGTATCGGTGAGACGTCGGCCGACCTTCCAGTCGCTATTGCGATTACATCCAGTTTTCGTGATCGCCCCTGTCGTGAAAAACTCATCAGCTTCGGCGAGGTCGGGCTTGCTGGCGAGGTTCGGCCGGTGCGCTTTGGTGAAGAACGAATCAGGGAAGCCGCCAAACAGGGTTTCGAAGTCGCCATCGTTCCGGCCGCCAATGTGCCGCGCGGAACGATCAAGGGTATTGAGGTGATTGGTGTCCGCAAACTCGGCGATGCTCTGGAACAGGCGCTCGACTAGTATCTGTTTTCAGACACAGCATTCCCGATGGAAATCACTCCCGCCGGACGCATGCGATTTCTGAGGCGATTCATCCCCAGCTGCGGCCAAGGAGCTCCTCGAGGATGTAGCGGCTGCCGAAGTAAGCGAGGCCAAGTATCAAAAAGCCCCACAAGTAAAGATAGATCGCGCGACGTCCGCGCCATCCAGCGAAGTGTCTCCCGGCCAGCAAGAGACCAAACATCACCAGCGCAAGAAGCGAAAGTGCTGTCTTGTGTGCCAAGTGCTGCGCAAACAGGTTTTCGACAAACGCAAAGCCTGAGGAAACGGCGACCAGAAGAAAAAGGAATCCGGTCGACGTAATGCCGAACAGCAACCTTTCGGTGGTCTCTAGGGGCGCAAAAAGCTGATTTGCAGACGATAATTTGCCGGCGCGCAACCGGCGATCCTGAATCAGCGCATATACAGCGACGATAGCGCCAGCGGTCAAAAGGCCATAGGCGAACAGGGATATAAGTACATGTGCCTGCAGCTGGAAGCTCATCGGCGTTGCCGGTTCGGTGATGACCTGGCTACTGGTCAGCATGGCGACGCAACCTGCAAGTAGTAATAGCCCGCCACAGAATCCCCTGAGCGTGCTTTCAACCGTGCCGATGATGGCGATGAGGGTAATTTGCAGACCGATGAACGACGCGGTATTACCCATAGACAACGCAATGCCTGCGTCAGTCAGGATCAGGAAGAGGAGTGTCCAAGCATGCCATAAGAGGCCTGTCGAGGCACTGACCAGACCAACGAGAAGGAACATTTTCTCCTGCGTGACATACCTCGGAAGTCGCGACATTCCTACCAAAATGCCGCCAATTATGTACAAGAAAAAAATAGTGATTTGAAATACAGACACCAGGCCGGCTAATCCTCAATTCTCACCGAACCATCATCCCACATGGTGCAGTTTATTAGAACCCTGTGGCCAACTAGGCAAACGAGGCCGCAATGTATGCGCATTAGAACCCCGGGCTGCAGCGCTGGGAAAGAATATAAGTATGCTGGTGCGCGATACCGCCATCGAGGTGTGAAGAAACCCGGCGACACCGAAAACCGGTACAATCTCCGGCGTTATGTTTGAGACACTCTCCGAACGCCTAGGCCAGGCGGCGAAAAACCTTAGCGGCAAAGGTCGGCTGACTGATTCCAATATCAAAGATACGGTCCGGCAGGTTCGCCTCGCGTTGCTCGAAGCCGACGTAGCTCTGCCCGTCGTTAAGTCTTTCGTCGAGCATATTCGCGAACAAGCCATTGGGGAAGAGGTTGGCAAGAGCCTGTCGCCCGGCCAGGCGTTTATCAAAATTATCCACCGCGAGTTGGTTGCTGTTCTCGGCAACGAGACGGTTCCGATCGACCTTCGCGCACAGCCGCCTGCTGTTATTTTTCTAGCCGGCTTGCAGGGCGCGGGGAAGACAACGACGGCAGCAAAGCTTGCGCTGCGGCTCATCCAGAAAGAAAAGAAAAAAGTCATGCTGGTCAGCGTCGATATTCATCGTCCGGCCGCCATCCTGCAGCTTGAGACTCTCGCCGGTGAGGTGGGCGCCATTCATTGTCCGAGTAATGTTGACGAGCAACCTGAGAAAATCGTCGAACGTGCGCTCGACGAGGCTCGGCGTCAGCATGTCGATGTATTACTGGTAGATACGGCAGGTCGACTCCATGTCGATGACGACATGATGGGTGAGGCTGTGCGAGTACACACCGCGGCCAGTCCTCATGAAACTTTGTTCGTCGTCGACAGCATGGCCGGCCAGGACGCCGTGAACTCTGCGAAGGCTTTCAACGATGCTTTGCCACTGACTGGTGTAATCCTGACCAAGGCAGATGGTGATGCCAAAGGTGGCGCCGCACTGTCCGTTCGTGAAGTGACAGGAAAGCCGATTCGATTTATCGGTGTCGGCGAGAAAATGGATGCGCTCGAGGTGTTTCACCCGGATCGGATGGCATCACGGATCCTGGGTATGGGTGATGTGCTGACCCTCGTCGAAGAGATCGAAGGCAAAGTCAGCAAGGACAAAGCTGAAAAGCTCGCGAAGAAGCTCAAAAAGGGTAAGGGCTTCGATCTGACAGACTTGAAAGACCAGCTAGAGCAAATGCTGAACATGGGCGGTATGGCAGCAATGCTTGAGAAACTACCGATTCCAGGCAACGTCAATCCGCAGGCACTCCAGGACTCGGCCAGTGAACAGCGGTTTCGGCGGCAAATCGCAATCATCAATTCTATGACGCCAGACGAACGCCGTTTCCCCAAGACCATCAACGGATCCAGGAAAAAGCGGATTGCCAAAGGTGCCGGACTGCAGATTCAGGACGTCAATCGCCTCCTGAAACAGCACTTGCAGATGGAGAGAATGATGAAGAAAATGTCCAAAGGGGGCATGAAAAAGATGATGCGGGGGATGCCGCCGGGTGGCCTGCCGCCGGACTTAGGCTGATCGTTGCGATGCGCGCGCAGTAAAGCCCTAATAAACAATAACTTGCAAGGGTCGAAATTCAATCGGGTCAAGATGCTGAAAAAGCGGTCGTGGCGCCGCGTAAATGCTTCACTTTCCATTAGAAATCAGTACAATGCGCGGTTTACTCGGCTCGGCCCGAGCACAGGCATGTCTGCCTCTCATTATTTGATAGCGAAATAGCAATGGTTACTATTCGACTTTCGCGCGCTGGCGCGAAAAAACGGCCTTTTTACCACTTGGTGGTCACCGACAGCCGCAACAAGCGGGACGGTCGGTATATTGAACGTCTTGGTTTCTTCAACCCGGTTGGGAAGCAGACTGAGGAAAACCTTCGTATCGATCTGGAGCGCATGGACTACTGGATTGGTCAGGGTGCACGACCCTCGGATCGTGTGAAGACGCTCCTTAAGACGCATCGCAAAGCAGCAGCGGCGAACTAGAAAGGGCCGCCACGGAAGAGGGTGGTGTGGCTCGGAAAGAAACTCAGCCTGTCATTTTAGGCCGGATATCGGGACTTTTCGGTGTCCGCGGGTGGATCAAGGTTCACTCCTACACCGACCCATGTGAGGCCATCCTCGATTACGCAACCTGGCTGATTGAGTCGGCCGGTGAGTGGCGAACATTCGAGGTTTTGGAAGGCAGGCCGCATGGCAAGACGATCGTCGCCCGACTGGACGGAATTGACGATCGCGACGCGGTCGCAGAAATGGTGCAGGCGGCGATTGGTGTCGACCGGTCGGATATGCCAGTGCCGGAGGACGGTGAGTATTACTGGTCAGACCTTGAAGGGTTGACCGTGCAAAAAGAAAGCGGAGAGATAGTTGGGACCGTTGCCTATCTCATCGGAACCGGTGCGAACGATGTGTTGGTGGTCCAAAAGGACAGCGGGGAAGTATTGCTGCCCTTCGTGACTGGAGAAGTAATCAAAGACGTTGATCTCACCGGGGGTGTGGTCAGTGTCGATTGGGAATGGGATTGACGCCATGCAGGTGCAAGTCGTCACGCTTTTTCCCGACTTGGTGAATGCCGTTGCCGAATATGGCGTTGTAGGCCGGGCCATCGAACAGAAAAAAGTTTCGATTGGCTACAATGACCCGCGCGACTATACGGACGACGTTCACCGTACGGTCGATGATCGTCCGTACGGCGGTGGGCCGGGCATGGTAATGAAATTTGAGCCAGTCAGTGCGGCTATCACGACGGCGAGGGCCGCGGCGCCGGAAGGTGCGCCGGTTGTTTGCCTGACGCCACAGGGGTGTGTGTTCGATCAGGATACCGCAAAGCGGTTCGCCGCCTTGCCGGGAATCATCCTCCTGGCCGGACGGTACGAAGGGATCGACGAGCGGTTATTGCAATCGGACGTCGACGAGGAATTGTCACTTGGTGATTTTGTGCTGAGTGGTGGCGAGATTGCGGCGATGGCCGTAATTGACGCTGTAGTGCGGTTATTGCCTGGCGTTTTGGGCGATAGCGAGTCGGCAGAACAGGATTCGTTCATGGCCGGGTTACTAGATCATCCGCACTACACGCGGCCCGAAGAGGTTGCTGGCAAACGAGTACCCGAGGTACTGCTGTC
>JAQWSV010000319.1 GCA_029243005.1 Woeseiaceae bacterium | reverse complement strand
TCTTCCGGGGTAATCTCGTTTTCGGTCAGCCATTTGATGATGTTGTAGTAGGCACGAATGTTGTTGACGTAAAGCACGGGTTCCCAGCCGCGTGCATATCCGTAGGGCAGGCGCGTGTACCATTTTCGCTGTGCCAGCAGGGGAAGTGCCTTGCTCAGGTCGACCCATTTATCCGGATCACCACCCTGCCACTCGACGATTTGTCGCGCGTCCTTGATGTGATTGAAGCCCACGTTGTAGGCGGCGAGCGCGAACCAGGTTCTGTCAGGTTCGTCGACGCTGTCGGGGATACGCTCGGTCTGGCGCGAATAGAACCGCGCTCCGCCAGAGATACTCATGACCGGATCCATCCGGTCATCAATGTCAAGGTATTCCGCCGTTGCTGCAGTCAGCATCATGATGCCGCGAACGCCTGTTGGAGAGACGGCGTGTGATCTCCAGTGAGATTCCTGGTAGCCGAGCGCAGCCAGCAATCGCCAGTCGAGGTCCCAGGCTTCGCCCGCTTCCTCAAACATCTGTTGATAGCGGGGCAGACGGGACTCGAAATGGCGGATGAAGGCGCGCGTGCCGACATAGTCGAACTTCTCGGTGTGTCCGAAGTAACGGTCATTGACCTGCGCAAGAAGCCCGCTTCGATTGGAACCAATGATGTAAGCGTCGGCACGTTCAAGCAGGCTGTTGTCACCGTTTTTCGGAAACGCCCAGGCAATGGGGTCGGCAATCTTGAGGTCGAGCGCAACGCGGAGATCGGGATAGAAATGACGTTGAATCGCAAATTCCGTACTGTCTGAAATCGTAAAGTCGACTTCCCCGAGTGCTACTTTCTTTAACAGGTCTGCAACCTCGACATCGGCGTTTTCAGACCACTGTAGTTTCGGATAGGAGAGGCCAAGCGACTGCATCATGTCGGAATGACTGCTGCTGGCAGCCACTTCGACGGGACGTCCGATGACCTCGGAAATGTCACGCGGCTTGCCGGTGCCCAGCTTGTAGATCAGGTGCATATCGACCGAGTTATACGGGTGCCCGAAATGCATGTATTCGAGCCGCGACTCCGTCATTGACAGGCCGGCCGCCGCCATATGCGCCTGTCCGCTGGCTAGGTGCGGGGTGATTTCAGAAACGCTGTTGACTGTTTCGATAGCGAGTGCTACGCCGAGTTGCTCCGCGAATCCGCGGACCAGATCATATTCCGGCCCTGCCGGTCCATCCGGACCTACAAAATAGGAGGTGGGTGATTCACGCGTAACGACGCGAAGCTCGCCCAGTTCGAGTACCTGGTCGAGCGTAGTCGGTGGCAACGAACAGGTGCTAATCAGCGCCGCCAAAATTGCGATGAACCAAAGTCGCAAGTCAAGTCTCCGTTGGTCAGCCCTATCCTTCTGATGCGGGCGCCTCTTGTCATTTGGACCTTCGGCAGCGGTGGAAATTCATCCTCAAAACTGCCGTTTATTCACCGAACTCTGCAAGATTTCCCAAGTATTCAAATACTTATACGAAATGAACTGCAGCGGTGGATACGGTACCTGAAGCTCGGCCCGATTTCAGCGCCGGCCGCACAGTCAAAATCGGGTATGAGGCACGGGCGTCCAGAGGCACCTTTTGGCATCAAAGAGTTAGCCCTTGAAGCTGTCATTTGACCTGATCACAATAAATCTCAAACGGTGCGAGCCGGGCGGCCAAAATTGCGCAAGTACGCGCGCCGCCGTGTAGAATCAGCCCCCCGCGGAGAGGTGCCGGAGTGGTCGAACGGGCCTGATTCGAAATCAGGTGTACGGTTCTCCCGTACCGTGGGTTCGAATCCCACCCTCTCCGCCAATTTCTCCTAACCTATCGATTTTAAAGGCTGTATCGGCAGGAGCCTCCAAGTGTGTTCCTTGCACTTACAAAGGCTTGTAGCAATCAATACGCTGCTGTTTACTCCGCTTACTGCTTGTCGGGATTAGGCGAATCGCTCACCGATTTTGAAACTTCCAGCATGATTTCATTGCGGCGCAGTATTGGCAGTGAGAATGGGCTGTTGTAACGCGCGAGGATCGGACCACCTACTGTCTCAATGCTGGCAGCTTTCACGGCGGCTTGAAGCGTTTCCAGTTTCGCTTCGTACCTGGACGTGGTCCAGCGACCAGAGTAGCGATGTACTGCCATGATCCGTTCCGGAACTTCACGAATGCGAATACGGACATCATTTGGCGTCGGCAACGTATCGATGGAATATTTGCGCTCCATTACGAAAGCGAAGGTCGTATTGCCCTCGCTGGTCTGGGCGGATGTTACGGGCGCGGTCATCTCCATGTTTTTACCGGTGATGCCCGCACTGGAGGAGACCGGCGCGGTCATGTTCATTTTCATGCCGTCCTGGTTATCACCGAAAATGAATCCCGCCAGGATGCGGAAGGCACTGTTTCCAGCATCATCCGGATCACCTTGCACATCGATCTCGGCGACCAGGTAGGGGGAATAATGCCGCAGCTCGAATTCTTCGAACGTTTCGATAACCTGGTATTCAGGTTCTTCAAGGGACATGGCCGGCGACTGCCAAAACAGCAGACCCAGGGTGACGAGCAGCGAGGCCGATAATTTCATCAAAACTTAACCGTTTAACCGACATAGCATAGAGTGTACTGGCCGCCGCTAGAAAATAGGTTTCTACAAATCAATATTTTGTATCCGGATGTTTCCGCCGCTGGGAGTGGCCGTGAGGATATCCAGCGAACGGGGCACATCTGAATCGTTACCAGTTGTTACAGAATTTTCGTGGTAAGTACTGGGACCGCACGGCAGAATCACAATCGTTTTTTGCAAAGCCGCAATGTGCGGTGCAGGGTTTCAAAATGCGAACAATTATCGGAGCACTGATTTTTCTGGCCACAGCGGCCACTATCGCAGCCGATACAGATCTGCTCGATCAGGATTTCCGTCGCCTGGCATCGGAGGAAACAATCAATCTCGGCGCCGAATATGGCGGCAAGGTTTTGCTCGTCGTCAACACGGCCTCCAAGTGCGGCAACACTCCACAGTATGACGGGCTTGAGAAGCTGTACCAGCAGTACGGTGATGACGGTCTCGTTGTCCTTGGCTTTCCATCCAACGACTTTTTTGGACAGGAGCCCGGCACCGAGGAAGAAATTCAGACCTTCTGTCGGCTCACCTACAAGGTCAGGTTCCCGATGTTCGAAAAAGTAACCGTCAAAAAGGATGACGCGCATCCCTTCTTTGATCGGCTGGCCGTCGAAGCCGGCACGTATCCAACATGGAATTTTCACAAGTACCTCATAGGCCGGGACGGCAGTTTCATTCGCGAGTTTAGCCCCGGCACACAACCCTACGATGAAAGTCTTGTTGCTGAAATCGAAGCAGCGCTCGGGTCCTGACGGATTTCCGAAAGGCGGTGATAGTTTGACGGACCCGATCGGTAGTCAATCTATAGTTATCAATGAGTTACGGAGCCGCCTATCGCTGGGAAGGCGCGCTTCAACGACTCTGGCCAGCAAATGACGTCGTTTTCGTAGTGGGGCCAACTTCTACGTAGACGGTCCGCCAGATCGAAGCGGACCCCGAACGGAGCCTACCATTCTTGACCCAGTCGGCGGGTTCCAAACTTGCGATCCGCCCGGTTGTCCATGACACTTGGCTACCAGATCGATATTGCATCCTCCGGAGAAACTCATGCTGACACGGCGTGATTACCTTAAATAC
>JAQWSV010000312.1 GCA_029243005.1 Woeseiaceae bacterium | reverse complement strand
GCTGAGGGGTGGAGCTGGCCCTACGCCTCGCATAGGCCACATATGATGCATTCTCTGACTAAAAGTGTGACAGCGACAGGTGTTGGGTTAGCCATAGACGAGGGCTATTTCTCTCTGAATGATCCGGTTATTAAGTTTTTCCCGCGAGAGCTACCAGCAACTGTAACTCCTCATTTGGAAGCTATGACTGTCAAAGATCTGCTGACCATGCAGTCAGGGCATACGGCCAGTGTTTCCGGTTCTGTTTTCCGGCAAATCCCAACGAGCTGGGTAACAGAGTTTTTTAAAATCCCGGTCACCCATCCACCAGGCACACATTTCCTTTACAGTAGTGCGGTCAGTTTTATGCTGTCCGCTATCGTTACTCGAACTACCAAACAACCGATTCGGGACTATCTGGAACCAAGGGTATTTGCGCCTCTGGGAATAACCGAATTGACCTGGGGTTCTAGCCCCGCTGGGATAAATTCAGGGGGCAATGGTCTAAGCTGGAAAACCGCTGATTCATTAAAGTTAGGTGTCCTTCATCTAAATAAGGGCAAATGGAATGATACGGAGATTATTGCCGCACAGTGGGTAGAAGATGCGACTAGTGATCAAGTACCCAAGACGGAATTTGGGTCCGGCTATGGTTTCCAGTGGTGGCTGGAACCCGCTGCCAATGCCTATTATGCGGAAGGGGCATTTGGTCAGTTCGCCATCGTATTCCCTGAACATGATGCAGTTTTAGCCATTACCGCTGGTGTGCAGGATGGGGAGGAATTGCTTCGGTTGGTGTGGAATCATTTCCCTGCCGCGTTTCGTAATGGATGTGGCAATTACGCGGCAAACGACACTCACGCATTGACTGAAAGAATAGTGAATCTCCGCCTCCTTCCAGAGGCCCAAAACACCACTTCTGGCATGACGGCTAAGATATCTGGTAAGACTTATAAGATGGAGCCTAACGATGAGAGTATTTCGACACTCAAGTTCGATTTTTCTCACGGTCAGGTGGTATTCCATCAATCTGATTATCGCGGTGAGCATTTAGTGAAAGCAGGAATTGGTCAGTGGATCGAAAGTACAACGGGCATCACTGGAAATAAGCTGCACCATCAATATCAGGCAGATGCAATGAAAGTGGTTGCCAACGGATATTGGTGGGACGAGAAGACATTTGAAATGACTTGGCAATTCGTTGAAACCGCTTGGGTTGATACGGTGAGATGTCGGTTCTTTGATGACCAGGTCAGTCTTACTCGAAAAACCAACGCTAATTATGCCTCGAGAATTCAGCCAATCATTCGGGGCAGGGTAGGTATAGGGCATTTATGAGGAAACTGGTGGGACGAAGATCCTAGCCTTCCAGGCTGGAATCAGTTTTTGATATTTCAATTTCAAATATTGGCCCAGGGCTAATTCAGTGTTGTTTCCCGATGCGGTTATGGGCAGGGAGTAGCTCTAGTGCCCTCCAATAAATCCAATAACCCTTGGCTTGCATAAGACGTCGCAAATTTAGTGACTTCGCTGTATTGGCATCTGGCATATATATGTCGCATGGCGGCTATTTTTGCCTGCCAAACACCTTCATCCATTAAGCCCAGTTTATGTTGCAGATAGTCATTCTCATAAATCATCCATATTCGATAGATATATGTCTCAGCGGTTGCCTTTGTATTGGGATCCGAGAGGTCAATGGTCTCGTCTAGGAAGTCCAAAAAACTTATCGGTGGATTAGCGTCAGAAAATGAACCTATTACTTCCGTAATTAATGCTGCTCTCTCTTGCTGTTGAGCAGCAAGAGCAATCTTATGTGATTGTCTCAATTCCAAGCCCACAAAGATCAAAGAGGCTATTAAACTTATAACACCAACTATCTGCGCCAATTGGCTGAATCTATTTATAGTGCTCATTGAGAAGATATGATTTTTCATCCGATCCGCCTGTACATATCATGGGTAGATATTATAAGAAATCTATTTGAATTTAGTGCGTAATTCACGGTGGACGGTGCAGATATAACTGAATCCTAGAATTAAGCGGCTGCACGAAAACATGGGTGGCGCAGACTAAGCCAGTTGACTCACGATCTTCATATTGTTTTTGTTGTGATGTGAGGCTCATGGCTGGTGCAAGACAAGCCGCTGTTCACCCAAAATGCGGTCAAGAGTTTTTGGGGTACAGTAAGAATTCTTCAAGTATTTCAGGTAGAAGTTTCGAAAATTCTCAGGCGCGACTGACACCGTATCCGCCTGAGCGCTTCATACTCACAGCCATTTCAGCTGCCTTCACAGCGATTTCGATACCATTAACGATCGGAGCACCGTCAACCTTGGCTCCAGGTTGGTCAGCAAGCATAAGGCTGACTTTCGGATGAGGATGATTTTTAAAGTTACGTAAACGAGGTTGCCAGCAGAGCAATTCCTAATACAGATACCATAACCCATATTAAAAGTTTTAGATTACCGAACTTGCTCTTTTCCCATCCTATTTTGTCATCCCTTTCCCTTTGTTTTGATGACGCCTTGAATTTTCCGATATAAAAGAAAATTGCTAGTGATAGGGCAATTATTGCCCCAAATACAATCGTATTGAAATCCACTAACGACTTCTTAATTTAGCAAGCAGTCTGAGCATCTCTAAATAAAGCCATATTAAAGTTACCATCAGAGAGAAAGCTCCAAACCACTCCATGTATTTGGGCGCGCCTTGTTCCGCGCCTTGTTCTATGAAGTCAAAATCCAGTACTAAGTTGAGGGCTGCAATGGCAACGACAAAAAGGCTAAAACCGATGCCGAAAAGTCCATTAGAGTGAATAAAACCTATGCCTGTAGAGCCAAACATGTTCATTGCAAAACTAATCAAATAGAGAACACCGATCCCCATGGTGGCAGAAACGATCATTAGTCTAAAATTTTCAGTAGGCTTGATAATGCCTAACTTATAGAGGAAGAGCAGTGAAGCAAGCGTGCCCAATGTTAGCCCCGTAGCTTGAATGACTATTCCAGGGAACTGAGATTCAAAAAAAGCCGAAATTCCGCCTAGGAAAAGCCCTTGTAAAAGGGCATAGACAGGGGCCGTTACTCCTGCCCAGTGTTTTTTGAAAATGGTTACGAGGGCAAAGATCAGCCCCCCAATTGCTCCACCAATCATTGCTGGTCTCACCGCTGCCGGGTTTCCAGCCTGGAAAAACAAGTTCCACGTATACGTAGCACTTAGAACGAGCAGGGCCAATAAAATCCCGGTTTTATTAACGGTGCCTTGCAACGTCATAGCCTGTCCAACCGCAACCCCCTCATTTCTGAAAGTGTTATCACTTAGAGCGGGATTCCCCGACCGGCCAAGCATTTGTAGCGCGTTATGTCTTGCCATGAATATTCCTGAAAATTAAAGTGGTGGGGGCGACGGCTACCATACGTATATTCCCATAGTAAGAAAACACTTTCTTTAATAGTTTATCCGAGCCGCTCCGATGCCCGTGGGGGATATATAAACACTGACCCCCGCTAACCTCAGAATAGGATCTAGCGGTAAACCCTCATCACCGTTTTCTCGTTATCATTATTAATTTCTTTGTAAGCAATGAGATTCCCTTCTCCTTGTTGCCAATCTTTTTCAATGAAGCCTGAAAAGTATCCATCTACTCGAGCAACGTTGCTTTGATCGCACCCCTCTAGGTCGAGTTGGGCGGAACAAACTGGTTCAAACCGTTCCACTATCTTGTCAACGGGCTCAATAAGATCTACAAAGATGGGAATTTCCTCTGCCAGCATTCTTGTAAGACTTGAACGGCCTATTGCGGACTCTAACCGTCCGTTGAGTGCCTCGAGCCCATCAACAGCCACTGACAAGTCAGCGGGCATTTCGGTATTTTCTTCAAGAGCAACATTGCATCGAGAGGCAAACAAGACTGTCCAATGGTCGGTTGAATGCTGTTCTATTTGTTTTGGGGGGGGCATAATGAAGAAACTCCACATGTTCCTGTGGCACAGGATCCATTAGCCAGTCTAACTCTAAGTCCCCGTCATCCGATCGAAAATCAGTAACTATTAGAACCCCATCAACAAACCCTAAACTAGTGATTGTCGCGCTCCCATCACTGTAATTAATATCGCCTGATATGCTTACCGCGGCGCTACCTAGAGCTCGATATGAGCCGAAACCTGTAGTTTCATGACTGACTTCAAATTCGACTTGGGACTCCATTGGGGTAGCTACGGAATAATGAGCCGGGCAATCCGCTGCCCGGCCAGTTTGACCTGTTGCCGTGCAAGCGAACGCGCTGAATCAAGGTATTCGTGACTCAGGTTGACCGTTGGCGGCTCCTTGGCATCCATCCTCACCCGAAGCTGGGCCTTGAGATCATCCGTGTAGACGAATTGCCGGGCTAGATCGGCATTCTCGTGCAACCAGTAGTCAATCGCCACATCCTCATCGACGGAGTCGTCCGCGATCGATTGCGATGTGCTGTCCTCGGGCTCAAGGTCCTCCATACTGCTAGGTAGTCCGTCCCATACCGCATGCAAATTTTGCGTGCCATTGCCCCAGACGACTTTGATACTGTTGCCCCCACGATCACCCCTAGGAAAATATGTGCGGCTAAACAACGCAACCGCGTGCAGTGGCTGATGCAGGTCACCCGTCAAGTGTAGGATCCAGCAGAGGGCAAGCGCCTTGTCTCCGTCCGTCGAACTCTTATCGCGCCAGATTTCCAGGTTCCCACGCAACGCCTGAATTACGTTCAGGTTTGACTGCATCGTCGGGAAGAAGTCGGTCGCCATGTTGTGACTTAACTTGTCAGTTAGTGCAGCTTCATCCTCATCGGTTAACCACACCGGCATATTGATGTAATGCCAACGACCCTTGTTGTATTCGGCCTGGATCGTTTTATCGAGTCTCTTGACCAGGTCGGGCCAGATCGCCGCCTGCTCCAGCAACCATTTCTCCTGAGTATCGCTGCCGCCATTCTCAACGTGCGCCGGCATGTGTGCCACAAAATCTTCCCCAAATCGCGGATGCTGCCCTAGGATCGCAATGATGGGTTTTCGCTGGTCGCTTTTTAACAGCTCAAAGGCTATGGCCGCCGTGGTCTTGTGACCCGCCGCATTCCAGCCATGCGCCGCTGGACATACAAGTAAAAAAACGACCAGACTGGTTAGCAGTCCTCTCACGCGCACTCTCCATTGTTGGTGCAGGCTCGCAAACGTCCAGTTAGGATACATGAATGGCCAAGCTCTACTTTTATTACTCATCGATGAACGCCGGCAAGTCGACCGCGTTGCTGCAATCCAGCTACAACTATCGTGAGCGCGGTATGAATACGCTGGTACTGGCGCCGGATCTCGACGATCGATATGGGATTGGCAAGGTCACCTCACGAATCGGGCTGGAATCGAATGCACTCACATTTGGTCGTGATGACAATCTTTTTAAAATAGTTGCCACGCTCGACCATGAATCATCATTACATTGCGTGCTCGTCGATGAAGCGCAGTTCCTTACCAAGGAGCAGGTCTTCCAGCTTGGCGAGGTTGCCGATGAACTCGATGTACCTGTACTAACCTACGGCATCCGTACCGATTTCCAGGGTGAGCCTTTTCTGGGCAGCAAGTACCTGCTGTCTTGGGCGGATAATCTCAAGGAACTGAAGGCCATCTGTTTCTGCAGCGCCAAAGCGACCATGATGATTCGAATCGATCAGGATGGGAAAGTGGTCACTCAGGGGTCGCAGGTCGAGATCGGCGGCAACGACCGTTACGTGTCGATGTGCCGTAAACACTTCAAGGAAAATTACTCGAGGCAGAGGCTGGTACCGCAACAGCAGCTGCCAGTCGATATCGTAAAAGAAAAGAAATAATTCAGGCAGATTCGCCGGACTGCTTCTCAACGTCTATTTGTGTTGGCAGGATAGCCGTATTCTCACGCACCAGCACTTTCCGCATATCATCGAGTGTCATCATGATGACCGTGTCATCCAGGCTAATCTTTTCGACAGACTCATGACGCTTTGCACCGGGGTCGACAAACTTCAAGCCATAGTCACCGAGCGTCACGATGTCATCGTTCGCCAGGACCTGGTTAGACACGCGGAGCGAGTTAACGAACGTGCCGTTGGCACTATTTAGATCCATCAGCAGTGTGGATGAACCATGACGCACCATCAGCGCGTGATGGCGGCTGACGAATTTGCTGTCGATCGAAACGTCGTTGTGCTCCGACCGCCCAAGCAATAGGCGCTTACCGTCGAAGCGAATCTTTTTAAGTGTTTCGCCATTCCGTGTCAGGAAGATCAGCGGTCCGGATCGACGTGGCTGGGCGTCCCCAGTCGCATCATCGTCAACAACGTTAGGAATGGTGCTTTTTGGTGCCGGCGGATATTCGATGTGCTCAAGACCGACTGGGCACTCGCTGGCATTCTCTATCGCCAATAACGCGAGGCTGTCGAGCAGACCCGGCCAACCACCGGAGGCACGATACAATTCATCGCAAACCTCATCCGGGAAGACAAAGTCAGGGTCGATGCACCCGCCGTGGCGCATCTTCGCGTAGAGGTAGTCACTGGTTTCGTCAATCGACAGCGGCGACAAGTGGAAATTGCCGGTAAGACGCTTTGCGATACATTGCATTGCAGGTGCACTGGCAATGTATTCAATTGAACGGTCACTGGAGAGGATAATGCGAAGCGCGTATTTTTCTCGGACCCGAATCGAAGCGAGTTCGCAGAGTGCGTTCATGGCATTCGGATTCATCGCGTGCGTGTTTTCAACAAACAGGAGCGGGGCATGACTACTAGCCGCCTGGTGCTTGATGAACACTGTTACCATATTCATCAACTCGTTGACCGAATCAAATTCGTGCTGGTAGCCGAAGTTCTTCAGAATGGATTCAAGAAGTTGCTGGGCATTCGCCCCTTCGCCATCGACGATGGCCTCCGCAACGTCTTCAGACGTTTGCTGAACGTACTGCCGGATAAGTGTCGATTTGCCCGAATACTGCGGTCCCTGGAACAATCCGAGCCCGGTATTGTGCTGACAGGTCTGGTCGAAAAACTCCCAGGCTTTTTCCTGTGCCGCATAGCTGAAAAACACCAGTGAATCCCCACTAATGCGGAACGGTTGCTCCTTCAGGCCAGCGGCATGTAACTCCATAAAATTGAACCCAGTACGAGTTGTTTTTTATCTTTCTGTTAAAGTGGTCCCGAGGGTCTTTCTGCCGTTATGCGTCCCGGCTGTGCAGTCTACGGTTGGCCAGCAGGCGTTGCAAATGGCAGTTTAAGTTCCCTTAGAAATCAATCAGACACGATATTATTATGATAAAACACCTAAAATCTAGTCTATTAACTGTTGATTATAAAGTAAACCACATGATGGCCCGAATCTCAGTGCTCGCCAGAATAACGCGCCGGGAGGCCGTCCGTTGACCGCATCGCTAATTGGAAGATCACTGTGCTTGTTCCGGGGGGATCGTTGTCTTATCCAGGATCTCGACTTCACGGTACAAGAAGCTGAAATGCTGGTCGTCGAGGGTCCCAATGGTATCGGCAAAACAAGCCTGCTGCGTGGCATCGCTGGCCTGCTGGGTTTCGAATCCGGTGATCTCCTTTGGAATGGCGATTCGGTCAGGGATCATTATCAGACGTTTCGCGCCGATCTGGTCTGGTTTGCACATCGCGTCGGTTTCAAAGGTGACCTTAACCTCCAGGAGAACCTGAGCTTCGAGTCGGGTCTGCGCACGACTGCCAATGCAAGACGCGACGAGGTTCTCGAACGGCTCGGCCTAAGTGGAATAAGCAATCTGCCGTTCCGTTCGCTATCCGCCGGACAGCAACGTCGCGGGGCACTGGCCCGAATGCTCCTTTCTACGGCGAAGGTCTGGATCCTGGATGAGCCGCTGACAAACTTGGACAAAGAGGGCCAGGCACTTGTCATTGCCTTCATTGAAGCGCACATTCGGCAGGGCGGTCTTTGTCTGGCTGCGTCACATCAACCCCTCAAGATTGATGGTGCTACTCGCAGGGTCATGCTGTCATGACTGTGGTCAGGCAAGACAAGCTCGGACTTTGGCAGGGCTTCATCGCGGTTGTCCGTCGCGACATCCTATTGGCCTGGAAGCGCCCGGGCGACATGCTCAATCCACTCTTTTTCTTCGCCATGGTCAGTACTCTGTTTCCACTAGCGGTCGGACCCAGCCCAGAGCAGCTCCAGTTCAGCGGACCCGGTGTCGTCTGGGTTGCCGCGCTGCTGGCCACCCTGCTGTCCCTTAACAGCTTGTTTCTGAGCGATCATGAAGACGGGAGCCTGGATCAGCTCATACTAAGTCCTCAGCCCTTGCCGTTACTGGCGCTTGGCAAGTCGATAGCGCACTGGCTCATTACGGGGCTGCCACTGGTCATCGTGGCGCCGCTGATCGCTATGACGTTCCGGATG
>JAQWSV010000311.1 GCA_029243005.1 Woeseiaceae bacterium | reverse complement strand
CCCGGACAACGAGAAGCTGCTGGAATCGGTCAACGCGGAATAGGTAAATCAGTCTGAATTCGGCATGTGCTGATAGCTCGGAAGATAAGGTCGAATCTGTCGCACAGGGCTTTTTCTAGGTCGTCTGGACTCGAGGCAGCGGTATCTATCTCATGATGGTGAACAATGATTATGTCGACTTGGCCTTTACGAATCGTCCATTCGTTCTCAACAGGCAGAATGCGTGTCTTTGTGTTCATCATGCCAACCGGCTATCAGGCTTGACCTTCCATGGCCATACAGAATGTAACGTGTTTGTAAATAACAACGAGTTAGAAGATTTGTCTCCCCTTTTCCAGGGTTCTGCATTCGTGTAAAAGAGCATCGACGCCGACAACATTATAAACGGCGAATATCGCTGCTGGGGCTCCCATGCTGTTCAAAAGAATTACTTCGCTCTATCTATTCGTGTTTGTTCTGCTGTTTTCCGGCTGCGCCCCAGAATCGTCGGGGCCTAGGGAATCCATCGATTCGGAGATTGCGCGACTGCAGGCAAGAGCGAAGGGCATTACGATTATTCGGGATGATTTTGGCGTGCCGCATATCTACGGGAAAACCGATGCCGATGCCGTTTTTGGCATGTTGTATGCACAGGCAGAAGACGATTTCCCCAGAATCGAGCAAAACTACATCTGGGCGATTGGCAGACTCGCCGAAGTGGAGGGTGAACCGGCAATTTACAGCGACCTGCGCGCCCGGCTTTACATGACGATCGACGAAGCGAAGGCCGCCTATGAAGCTGCCCCGCAATGGCTCAAGGATTTATGTGATGCCTATGCCGATGGTCTCAACTGGTATCTGCACACACGCCCTGACGTCGAGCCACGCCTCTTGACTCGGTTTGAACCCTGGTTCCCCATGTTTTTCAGCGAAGGTTCGATTGGCGGTGATATCGAAAGCATCTCATTACGTGATATTGAAGCCTTCTACGGTAGTTACGGAGCCGAATTGCCGGCCGCGACCGCAGTACGTGAGCCAGGCTTCGTCGAGCCCAAAGGCTCCAACGGTTTCGCCATCTCAGGGCAACACACTGCATCCGGCAACGCGATGTTACTGATCAATCCACACACCTCCTTCTTCTTCCGGGGTGAGGTCCATGTGGTCAGTGAGGAAGGATTGAATGCTTATGGTGCTGTCACCTGGGGGCAGTTCTTCATTTATCAGGGCTTCAATGAAAACACTGGCTGGATGCATACATCCACGCGACTCGATTTCATGGATGAGTTTGTCGAAGACGTTTTTGAAGAGAACGGTCAACTTGTCTATCGCTATGGTCAGGAAACCCGTCCGGTCGAGGTTCTAGAGGTCACGCTCAAGTACAAGGACGGTGGCGGCATGTCTGAGCGGACGTTCCCGATGTATCGCACGCACCACGGACCGATTACGCACACCGTGGACGGGAAATGGACCACGACACGCATCAACTGGGATCCCGTCAACGCACTACACCAGTCCTTCATTCGCACCAAGCTGGCCAATCATGACGAGTTCTGGGAGATGATGGATATCCGGACCAACTCTTCCAATAACACGGTTTTCGCGGACTCCAGCGGCAACATAGCCTACTACCATGGCAACTTTGTGCCACGGCGCGATACGTCATTTGACTTCTCGAAGCCAGTGGATGGGAGTAACCCGGCGACTGACTGGCAGGGTCTGCATACGGTAGATGAGATCGTGACGGTGGTGAATCCGCCGAATGGATGGATCCAGAACTGCAACTCGACGCCGTTTAACGCGGCAGGCGAATACAGCCCGATACGCGAAGACTATCCGGTATATATGGCACCGGATGCCGAGAATTATCGTGGAGTGCACGCGGTCCGAGTTTTGGAAGATATCGCCGATCTCACCATCGATGGCCTTATCGACATTGCCTACGACCCTTACCTCCCGGGGTTCGAAAAACTGATTCCGGGACTGGTAGAGGCGTATGACGCCATGGGTGACGGCGCGCATGATGAAGAAATCGAGACACTGCGTAATTGGGACTTTGCGGTGTCAGTGGATTCCGTTGCGATGACGCTCGCGCACCACTACGGCATGCATTATCGCGAGAATGGCGTTCGCCCGAATTCGATGGGCGGTACATCTTTCATGGAGCTGATGAATTACAACGGCGAAGGTTCGCCGCACGAAGAGCGATTGCAGATCTTCTACGATACCGTGCAAATGCTGGACGAAGATTTCGGCAGCTGGAATACCCCGTGGGGCGAGGTTAACCGTTACCAGCGTTTGAGCGGCGACATCGACCTCATGTTTGCTGACGGGCAACCGTCGCTGCCGATCGGCATGGCGTCAGGCAACTGGGGTGCCCTGGCTTCCTATGGAGCGCGACGCGGTGAGAATACCAAGCGAATTTACGGGCGAAGTGGCAACAGTTTTGTTGCTGTTGTCGAGTTTGGCGACACGGTAACGGCCAAAACACTGCTTGCTGGTGGGCAGAGTGGCAATCCGGACTCACCGCACTTTGACGACCAGGCACACCGTTATGCCGACGTCGAGTTCAAGGACGTGGCCTATTACCGTAACGATGTTGAGGCTCGCTTGGTCAGTACCTACCAGCCTGGCCTGTAATAGTCGGCCGTTAATTCGTGTCCAAGGCCACATGTTCAACTGAATAATAATGTTTTCAGCGTCATACAATACGCGATCATGATACGGAGATAGCAAGGAAGTGAGATGAAAAAAAGCATTCTGGTTGCGGTTGTAGGGCTGATCGGCTATGTCCCAGTTTGGGCGCAAAACGATGCAGTAGCGCAAGTGATTGACTACTCAGTTATTCCTGAGCCCCTTGCCAATGAAGCGGTGTTACTCCGTGAGCGTGCACTCCAAGATAACTTGCCGGTCGAACTTATAGAGTCGCTGACAACAGAAGTGGGCGCGCGTAGGGTCGGTACGGAAGGTGATCGAAAGGCAATTGCCTGGGCTATCGCCAAATTTGAGGCGCTGGGCTTCGACCGGGCGTGGACCGAGGAGTTTCCGATTGACTACGGCTGGAACCGGGGACATATCACAGTTGAGACAACAGCCCCGTTTCCGCATGAAATGGTCGCCACAGCCTTGGGTTATAGCGTCGGCACCGACGGTGATCTCGTTGCGGAAGTGGTCGAGTTTCCGACGTTTGATGACTTACTCGCGGTGCCGGAAGGCAATGCGCTAGCCGGCAAGATCGCCTATGTCTCATTCAGCATGGCGGATTACGAGCCACCGCCCGGTTCGTCCCGAATGGCAGGCTACGGGCAGGGCACTCGTGCCCGTGGACGCGGCCATGTTGAGGCCGCAAAACGCGGGGCCGAAGCGATCGTCATTCGGTCCGTGGGCACCGACAGCAATCGCGTCGGGCACACCGGTGGCGGCTATGGATATGAAAACGGAGTTCGCCATATTCCCGCCGCCGCCTTGTCGGCACCGGACGCGATTCTTCTCAATAATATGTTAAGACGCGGCCAACCCGTCACGATGAAGCTGAACATGACTTCGGAAGTTACCGGACC
>JAQWSV010000299.1 GCA_029243005.1 Woeseiaceae bacterium | reverse complement strand
CAATGAAGTTATTGTGCAAAAGAAGCACCGCTATACCTACGATAAAGCCCTAACGGTGCCGGGCGCCGTGATCGTCGAAGTTGAATCGGAGACCGATGTTCGCAAGTTGGTGAACGAAAGAACGGCAATGCTGTTCTTCCTCAAGCCCACTCAGCAAGGGGATAACATTCCGGCCGACCGTTTCATTGCGCTGGGCGCTGAACTCAACGTGCCCGTCTTTTGTGACGCCGCAACGACGACACCACCGGCGAGCAATGTAGCTGACGCTGCAAAGGAAGGTTTCGATCTCGTCTGTTATTCCGGGGGCAAAGGACTTCGCGGACCATACAGTGCAGGCCTGCTGATCGGCCGGGCGGATCTCATTGCCGCTGCGCGACGCCATGCTGCACCCAACGACATCTCGATTGGTCGGGGAATGAAGGTCTCAATCGAAGAATATCTCGGCATGCTGGTCGCGCTGGAAACCGGACTGGATTTCAACGAGTCGGATGATCTGGCGTGGAAGCAGGCACGCTTTGACAGAATCGTCGGGGCGATCAGCGATATCTCCGGGGTGACCGCCCACACCTTTATATCCGAAGGTCATGCCAAAGAGATGTACCTCGACATCGACTGGGACACGAATGCCATTCAGCTCAGTCGTGAAGCATTTGTGCAGGCATTACGCGATCACGAACCATCAATCGAAGTTCGACTGTTTGTGTTTTCCGGTGGCCGAATCCATCTTTCTGCGACGGTAATGGCCGAAGGTGAGGACCAGTTAGTTGGCGAGATCATACGAAAAGTGCTCCTTGCACATCAGCGCGCCTGATTCGCCAGCGCAGGAACACCCGTCGTGATTCAACGCTCGTACGACGAACCCCGATAGTCCCCGAGCGATTCGCTTATACTATCCGGGACAGTCAGGAGCTGTTGGCGGAATAATAATGACAACAAGTGCCACTCATGTTCGCTGGCGAATATTCGCCATTCTGGCGATGGGCAGCTTTTCGTCATACATGCTGCGCTCGAATGTATCCATCGCCGCACCGACAATGATGTCGGATCTCGGACTCAGTGAAATTCAGCTGGGGTGGGTACTTGCTGCATTCAATGCTGGCTACGCCGTTTTCCAGTTTCCGGGCGGCATTCTTGGCGACAATCTCGGCCCGCGCAAAGCCCTCACCATTATCGCGACGCTTTGGGCTATCACTACCATCCTGACGATTGCGGTACCCGGCCCCGATGTCGCCGGTATTGGCGTCATCGTCACCACCTTGATGCTCGTCAGGTTCTTGGTCGGCGCAACTCACGCACCGATATTTCCCATGCAGAACAGCGCGATCAGTCGTTGGTTTCCTGTGGGTGGCTGGGCATTACCGCTAGGCCTGTCCAGCACGGCGACGACGCTTGGCGCTGCCGCAACTGGTCCGCTAATGCCCTGGCTCATCGATCTTTTCGGCTGGCGTGTTTCTTTCCTGATTATCGCACCACTCGGCTTTGTCGTTGCTGCACTGTGGTGGCGATACGCGTGCGATTTCCCGGAACAACATCCCTCAGTGAACGAGGCTGAACTTGCCCTCATCACCGACGGGCAGGAACCACCGGCGGAAAACCTGCCGCCACCGCCCGGCTGGCTGCGTGTTTTGAAAAACCGGGACGTCATTTTTCTCATGCTCAGCTATTCATGTATGAACTATGTTTTCTACGAGATATTCAACTGGTTTTACTACTACCTGGTCGAAGTCCGTGAGTTCGACGCACAAACCGCCGGCTATGTCGTCTCAACGCAGTGGATTGCTGGCGCTGCCGGAGCTGCAATCGGCGGTTGGCTCTGCGACCACCTTTGCAAGATAGCCGGACTTCGCTGGGGCTGCCGCTGGCCTATAGTCATCGGCCTGACTGCGTCCGGGATATTGCTCATCGCCGGTGCCATTCACACCGATCCAATCATCGCTGTGGTATTCCTGGAGCTGTGCTTCTTTTTCAACCAGATCACCGAAGGCAGCTATTGGGCAACCAGTATCGCTATCGGTGGCCAGTTTGCAGGATCCGCAGGCGGCGTCATTAATACAGGGGCCAACGCGGTGGGTGTGATAAATGCGTTAGTGATCCCCTGGCTCGCCGGCGCAGTGTCATGGCCGATTGCCATCGCATCGGGTGGGATCGTCAGCTTTGTTGGCGCCGCGCTAATGCTGCTGGTGCGCGCCGACCGTCGAATCGAAGTCAACTGAAACAGAGTGACGTTCGGGACCGGCATGCCATGGCGAAATTTGCGCAGGCCAATACGATCTGTACGTCATCGGACCCAGCGTTATTCCTATCGACGGCGCGCATCAGCCTGCGCTCGCAATCGCAGCGCTAGCGTAAAGCTTGGCCAAGCATAATTAGCCGCCGACCTGGCGGAATCCAGCCTTCAGGCACTCACTGCCTACGGCAAAATCATTCCTACCTGCTTAAATTGCAGTGCTAGTTCGTCGCAGGATTCCTGGATGTGGTGTGCGACGCCAGGGGATGACGAACGGCCGACGGACGAGGCATGAATGTCCCGAACCAGTTCGTCGGTGTACTTGGCTCCGATAAATTCGCATAACTTGCGCATCGTTTGCGTCGGCTCCTGGACTAACGCCTCGTAACTGATGAGTAACGTGTCTGCATTACGGTCCAGTTCCTGCTCGAAATACAACTGGTTTCGTAAGTACCACATGATCGCCGCACCATCGTGATCGCTAACCGGACTGCGGGTCCAGCGCACCAGTTTCTCCCGCGACTCTTCGCTGAGTCGCTCGGCATAGATCGCTGCAGATGGCCAGGATGCCATTTTCGCCTGATGGGTTTCCGTCGCATATCCAGCCATAAGAATATCGCCTAACCAAACGACCATATCCCTTTGCGCTGCACCCCATTTCCGAACCGCCGAATTGACCGTATCCGACATCGACCGGCAGAGCCAAATGATTTTGAGCCCTGCATACTGACGAAGAAAATCCCGCGCGAGCTGTGAATCATTTAGTGGCTTGAACAACAAGAACTTTCGGCGAGAACTGCGCATAAGGCGATCGATGTCCGCATTAGATCGCAACCGCCACTCGGGCGTCATGGCAAGCCGGCTTCCTTCACCGTATACGTCAAACTTTGCCGAATCACGAAACGCGTTCTGACAAACCGTCGTGCCAGAGCGTTGACATCCGAGAATGAAGACGATTTGTTTTTTGCCCCAGTTAAGCATGCTGGACTCCGACTCCCTCTTGCCTCGGCCCGGCTCGCTAAAGAGGTCGATTAGAGAGGGCTATAATTTATATGACAACGATGCTAACCACTATCAGCAGAAATTACTTATCTCGCAATACATAATCACT
The DNA here is from genome assembly GCA_029243005.1 of Woeseiaceae bacterium. Lineage (GTDB taxonomy): Bacteria > Pseudomonadota > Gammaproteobacteria > Steroidobacterales > Woeseiaceae > SZUA-117. The sequence goes on along the minus strand of JAQWSV010000299.1, from coordinate 2,736 downwards.
GTGCTCGGGCAAGTTAGCCCTTACCGTGCACTTCTGAACGGCAGGTTCTTTTCCACGACGGTCCATTGACCATCAATGATCTGCGACAAGTACAGGGAGTCAGACCCCTGGTGCTTTTCTGGGCCGAACGACAGCGTCGGGCCACCAAACGGATCCTCATAGTTCCGAATCTTTTCCAGTTCAGCCAGCATCTTCTCTGTCGTCAGATCTGGACCAGCCGATTTCCTGTCGCAGTCGGGCTCAGAAATCTACCGGGAACACCTTGCCGGGATTCAGGATGTTCCTCGGATCCAGAGAACGCTTCAACGTACGCATCAATTCAATTTCTGCCGGTGTACGGCTAACCGGTAACCAGTCGCGCTTCTCAACCCCGATACCATGCTCCGCCGAAATAGCGCCTCCATAGGGCTCGAGGTTCTCGTAGATTTGCTGCTCGATAATCGCCGCCTGTTCATCGGTCCGTTCGTTGCACAAGACGCAGATGTGTATGTTGTTGTCGCCTAGGTGACCGAAGGTCACGACTTTTGCTCTGGGGACGGCAGCAGTAATGCCTGCCGTGATCGTCTCGTTGTATTCGTGCACGTGCGCGACCGGCAGGCTGACGTCAAAAATGCACGAGTCCCGAACCACCCACTCCACCTCGTGCCGAATGGCCCAGATCGCTTCGCGTTCGGTGTCGGACTTTGCGATCACGCCGTCTGCGCACAAACCTGCTTCAAATATTTCGCCGATGGCGGCTTCGAACGCATCGTCATCTGTTCCGGGCCGGGTACCGGTTGCTTCGATAATGACGTAGTAACGATGCTGTGGCGGAATTGGCGTCGACAACCTTCCCACGGGTGCAACGACTTCATGGAAATAGTTATCCCACATGACTTCAAAGCCGCAGAGCGCGCTCCCTAGATGCCGTCGGGTCATAGTCAGCAATTCGACAACCTGCGGAAATTCATCGCAGGCGACCAGTGCCACATTGTGGCTGCGAGGTTTGGCCTGCAAGCGGAAGACAATGCGCGTTATCAGACCGAGTTGGCCTTCACTACCGATAAACAGTTGCTTCAGATCAAAGCCCGAATTGTTCTTGAGCAGTGTATTCATCGACGACACGACCGTGCCGTCGGCGAGTACGGCTTCCAGCCCCAGGACTGAATCCCGAATCATTCCATAACGAATGACGCGCGTACCGCCCGCGTTCGTCGATACATTGCCGCCCAGCATGCATTCCCCACGCGCGCCGATATCGACGGGAAAGTAAAGCCCTGCCTCATCGGCACGCTCCTGCGCGGCCTGCATAGTGACGCCCGCCTGCACTGTCATCGTATTCGCGACCGGATCGATCTCTTCGATTCGATTCATGCGTTCGAAAGACAGTGCGAGATCCTCAGAGGTAGTTAGCGCCCCCTGCACGAGATTTGTCATGCCGCCGCAGGGCACAATTGACTGCCCCACGGCATGGCAACATTCGAGGATTGCGGCAACCTCTGCCGAATCAGCGGGCATCAAGAACGCCATCGCTTGGCAAGGCTGTGCCGTTCCCCAAGTTTCGCTGCGGTCCGGTATTTCCTTTCCGGTCAATATGTTAGCGCTACCAACGATGTCGCGTAACGGCTGCAGGATTTTATTGGACATAGCGCACTATGCTAGCGGTCGGGGCGACGATACACCATGCCGTCCGTGTATATTTTTTGTCCGCGAGGTCGCCCGATTACGCTATTATTCGCGGTCGCTCAGGAGGACGATTCAGCAGGAACCCGCAATGCGAGAAAAGCTTCAGTTCTACATTAATGGTGAGTGGGTGGACCCCGCTACGCCGAATCCGTTCGACGTGATCAATCCCGCAACCGAATCTGTCTGCGGTCGAATCAATCTCGGCAGTGCCGCCGATGTCGACAAAGCCGTTGCCGCAGCTAAAGCAGCCTTCCCCGCATTTGCAAGCACGTCACGCGAAGAACGTATTACCCTGCTCGAGCGCATCCTGGAGGAGTTTGCCGAACGTCACGATGACGTTGCCACGGCCATCATGGAAGAGATGGGGGCGCCCTGGAAGCTGGCAAAATTTGCACAGGCGGCCAGTGGGCCCCAACACGTTCAAGCAGCAATCGATGCGTTGAAGTCCATGACGTTTCAGGAGCAGCATGGGACCACGCAGATCATCAAGGAGCCAATCGGTATCTGTGCACTGATTACGCCGTGGAACTGGCCGATCAACCAGATCGCCGTCAAGGTCGCGCCGGCATTGGCCGCCGGTTGTACGATGGTATTGAAACCGAGTGAGATCGCCCCCTTTGACGCCATGATTTTTGCCGAGATTCTCGAAGCAGCCGGCGTGCCGGCCGGGGTCTTCAACCTGGTGAATGGTGACGGTCCGGTCGCAGGCACTGCGATGAGCACACACCCGGATGTCGCGATGGTGTCGTTTACCGGCTCGACACGTGCCGGTGTGGCCGTCGCGCAGAATGCCGCACCGACCGTGAAACGCGTTGCCCAAGAGCTCGGGGGGAAATCGGCCAATATCATCCTGGAAGACGCAGACTTCGAGCGTGAGGTGGCCGCGGGCGCCAGCAGCTGCTTCGGAAATTCAGGCCAGTCCTGCAACGCGCCAACGCGGATGCTCGTACCGGCAAACCGGCTCGCGGAGGCAGCGGAGATCGCTGGTAAAAGAGCCGGGACGACGACGCCCGGAGATCCGACTGTCGAAGGGACGCGTATTGGTCCGGTGGTTTCAGAGAAGCAATGGAA
>JAQWSV010000289.1 GCA_029243005.1 Woeseiaceae bacterium | reverse complement strand
TTCCATTTGCTTTGCCCATGTCGGCAAAGTACGAGTTTTCCAGGCATGAATGCTCCGTTGGCGTGCTGGTGGTTAGAGATTGTCGGTTAACTTCCTGAGTTCCTGAGCTGCGACAGACAGCGTCGCAAAGTCGATGTCTTGGCGAATCTGCATTTCCGACAGGATTGAATCAAATTGTCGTACCGAGGTGGAATTCTTCTGCAGCCAGTTCTGGAAGATCTCCTCCGGTGTCTTGCGATTTCTGCCGGACAAGAGGTTCACGGCAAAGTCGCGGCGAATGCGATAGAAATCGTCCCTAAGATTGCTTCGTGCCAGCGCCTGCCAGCGGCCTTCCACCTCTAGACCTTCGACGCAGCGGTTCATCCACACGATGCCAAGCCGATCGCTTATCTCGGCGTACATGCGCCCGGTGGCCAGTATGTCCTTGCGATATCGATTCGCGAGGTCCGAGATATCTAGGCCGCCACGCGTCAGGAGGAGGGATGCCATGTGCTTGGCGAGTTTCTCCGGAACGCCGTGTTGTACGTATTCTGCCGCGGCACCCTTTTGTCGTTCACGCGATGACCCTATCAGAATCTGCCGCGCTTTGGCGTAAAGTGTTTCCATGTTCTTCTTGTGCTGTTCGACGGATTCGACGATGTCCAGGTCTTCGCCATAGCATTCGATCAGCCAGTAGCAGGTGTGCCGCAGGATTCGGCCGACATCAAACATCATGGTTTGCTGCATCTCAGGGGGCACGACGTTGTCGAGTGCCTCGATGGAATTCCAGAGTTTTTTCGCACCCGTGATTTCTCGTGCGACCATGTAAGCGCGCGCGATCGTGACGGTATCTGCGCCGGTGTCGACCTGTACGCGCTGTACAAACGCAGGCCCCATCCGGTTGACGATGTTATTGGCGATCAGGGTGGCTAGGATCTGCCGGCTCAGACGGTGCCCGGGGATCAGGTCGGCGTAGCGTCGTCGCAGGACTGGCGGGAAGTAACGCTGCGGATCCGTTGTTAGGAAGTCTTCGAGACTCTGGCTGGACCCCTCCAGGCCGTTATAAAGGTCAATCTTCGCATAGCTCAGGATGACGGACAGTTCAGGTCGGGTCAGACCCTGGTTGCGCTCGCGTCGTTCTTGGATCTCGACATCGTCCGGCAGAAATTCGAGGTCCCGGTCCAGTAGACCGGTTCGTTCCAGGTTGGTAATTAGCCGTGCGGTTTCGGCCAGGCGCTCACGCGCGCGTGCTTCCATCATGCTAATGGATTGTGTTTGCAGATAGTTGTTCCGGAGAACGTAGCTCGCGACCTCGTCGGTCATGTCGGCGAGCAGCTTGTCGCGTTGTTTGCGTGTGAGCCTGCCTTCCTTCTCTGCAACGCCCAGCAGAATTTTGATGTTGACTTCGCGGTCCGAGCTGTCGACGCCGGCCGAGTTGTCAATGAAGTCCGTATTGATGCGCCCGCCATTCAAACTGTATTCAACCCTGGCACGTTGCGTCAGTCCCAGGTTGCCACCTTCACCGACGACCTTGCAGCGCAGATCATTGGCGTTGACGCGAACGTTATCATTGCTTCGATCACCGACATCACCGTGACTCTCGGCGCTTGCTTTGACGTAGGTGCCGATCCCGCCGTTCCACAGCAGATCGACTTCCATGCGCAGGATCGTGTGGATGAGTTCGAGTGGACGCATCGATCGCTCGGTAGTCCCCAGCAGGCGCCGCGCTTCTGCGCTGAGCCTGATCTGTTTGGCCTGCCGCGAAAAGACGCCTCCGCCTTTGGAAATCAGTTCTTCGCGATAGTCGTCCCAGCCCGAACGGCCCATGTTGAACAGTCGCTGACGTTCGCGAAAGCTGGCGGCAATATCCGGGTCTGGGTCGAGGAAGATGTGTATGTGGTTGAAGGCAGCGACCAGGCGGGTCTTACGTGACAACAACATGCCGTTGCCGAACACGTCGCCGCTCATATCGCCAATGCCGGCAACCGTGAAGGGCTCTTTTTGAGTATCCACGCCCTGTTCGCGGAAATGACGGCGCACGGCCTCCCACGTACCGCGTGCAGTGATGCCCATCTTCTTATGGTCGTAACCAGCCGAGCCGCCGGAGGCGAACGCGTCATCCAGCCAGAAACCGTAGT
>JAQWSV010000279.1 GCA_029243005.1 Woeseiaceae bacterium | reverse complement strand
TGACTCGACGCCGAGCGCGGGCATGATCTCGCTGATTGGCAAGGGCGGAAGGGAAATTTCCCGAACGGTAGCACCGAGCGCCTTGATTGCCGCTAGTGCATTACGGTCCGCGTCCTTGACATCATCTCCCTCGAACCACGCAGGGTCGTAACCGATTGTCAGATCGGTGACTGATTGGCGCCCGTCGTATACAAAGCCCATGTCGATGGAGCCTGTATCGAATTCGTCATAGCCGTTCAATGCGCCGAGCACAATTGCGTTGTCCTCCGCGTATCGACACATCGGCCCGATTTTGTCGAGCGACCAGCACAGTGCCATGGCGCCCGTACGCGACACGCGACCGAAAGTGGGTCGGAGTCCCGTTAGGCCGTTACGATCCGACGGAGAAACGATGGAGCCCAGTGTCTCTGTACCGATGCCGAAAGCGCACAGGCCGGCAGCCGTCGCCGATCCGGATCCGGCGGAGGAACCCGAAGCACCTTCTTTCGGGTTCCACGGGTTACGTGTCTCGCCACCAAACCAGACGTCACCCCAGGCGAGGGCGCCCAAGGTTGTCTTACCAAGCATGACCGCACCGGCTTCCTGCAGTTTCCGGACGACCGCACCATCGGTGTCAGGTACTCGGTCTTTAAAGGGTTCAGCGCCCCAGGTGGTCAGAATGTCTCTGGTATCCAGCAGGTCCTTGACGCCGTAGGGAATGCCATGCAACGGGCCACGCACCTGTCCGCTCGCTCGCTCGCGGTCGGCCTGATCAGCCTGGCTGCGTGCCACGCCTGGCGTAACCGTGACGTAACACTGCAGAAGATCACCGTAGCGTTCGATACGTTCCAGGTAGATTTCGGTTAATTCGCGACTCGTGATCTGGCCGATCGTCATCCATCGCGCCTGCTCCTTGATGGAGCCGAATGCAATGCTCTCCGCATCATTCGGGATTGGCGAAATTTCCTCTGGGAAGAGCGTGACTGCGTTCTCCTGCATCTCATAATTGATCCCCGGCAGGCGGGGATCGAATTTCGTCGCCGGTGCGAGTGAATTCGGAATGTTATGCGACCGGCGGGACTGCAGCGTTCTAATTTGGTCTGCGAAGAACCCGTCCGCATCTTCCTCGACCGGTCCACCGAGAATCTGCCGACGTTCTGCCTCGGAAAACTCAAGCCCGAACACCTTTTCGGTTTCGGCCAGGGTCCTTTCAGTGATGCGGTGATCAAATCCCGTCCAGATGTCATCCGAATCCAGATTCACTTCAGCTGTGCATGCGGCGAATGCCGTCGTGCTGCCACCCATTAGCGCCGCAAGCAATACTTTTCGTCGGTTGAGAATTGTGGGGTCGCTGTCGCTCATTATTTGTCCTTTATACCCGTGAATCGATATGCTTCTTTCAATGGATAAGTTTAACACTCCATGGCGTGTCACCTCCGCAGCCATCTACACGACGCCGACTGATTCCAGGGTCTACGGCACGCTCGACATCGATGTCACTGACGCCGTGCAGTTCATGCGGGAAAAGAGGGAGGCCGGCGTGAAGATCACGATGGTTCACCTGGCGACAGCCGTTTTGGCGCGTGCGGTCGCGTTCGACGTTCCAGAAATCAATGGTTTCATTCGCAGGGGCGGCGTGGTTAGCCGCGATTATCTCGATGTCATGGTGCCCATCGCCATGAGAGGCGAAGGCGTCACATCGGTCATCATCAAGGATGCACATGCACGCACCGTAACGTCGATTGCCGGGGAGATTCGCAGCAAGTCGGCCAAAGCGCGGAAGGGTGACGAATCAAAGGCTGCACAGAACAAGTATCTGCTCAACCGGATTCCTTGGCCATTGCGACGACCTGCTTTTCGACTTCTCAAGTGGATTACGGTAGACATGGGCCTCGAGATGCACTCACTGGGCCTGTCTACGAGCAGCTTCGGTTCGTTTGTTGTCTCAGATATAGGCAGTCATGGACTCACGACCGGCATGACGGCGCTGATGCCTGCCGCAAAGGTGCCGGCAGTCATTGTGTTGGGCAAGACTGAGGAAAAACCGGTCGTCCGCAATGGCGAGATTGTAATACGAACGATTTTACCCCTGACCGGCACGTTCGATCACCGAATTGTTGACGGTGCCGAGATCGGCAAGCTTGCCCGCGGTATCAAGCGAAATTTTCGCAAGCTTCCCTGGTTAGACGAATGCCCTGACGAAGAACTGAAGAAATGTCCGTTCGTTGCCCGCGATAGCCATGCAAAACAGGAATAGAACAATAACAATCAATGAGGACTAGCAGAAACAAACCTAGGTGTCTGGGGGGCTGTTTTCATTTTTGATTACCAGGGCAGGTCGTAACCTTCGGCATGTTTGAACCCGCCGCTGGTTTCCAGGCTGAGCTCGTCGAGTCGGGCGATGAGCCCGGCTGCGGCCTCCACCGGAGTTGTAGCGCCGGTGCCGCCTGTCATATCGGTTTGCACATGGCCAGGATGCAGCAACAGTACTGCGATGCCCTGAGGTGACAAGTCATGGTGCAGATTCGTGCCGACCATGTTGACGGCGGTTTTCGACGTGCGGTAGCCGTAGTGATTGCCCGAACTGTTGTCCTCGATGGATCCGACGCGACTGGTGACGATGCCGACCTTGGACCCTTCCCGTAGATTACCGACCAGTGCCTGCGTTACAAGCAGCGGCCCAAGGGTGTTCACTCGAAAGTGCTCGAGCATATTCTCCGCGTCGACAGCGTTGAGCGTGTCAGGTCGAAGGATGCCTGCATTGTTTATCAGTACATCGATCGGGGTATAGCGCAGGGCCTCGCTGAGCCGCGAAATGCCGGCTTCCGTCGATACGTCTACACCGTCGATGACTCTAGCGCCGGATGCGTCCAGGTGCGTATTCGTCGAACGGCATACGCCGACCACGTCGTCTCCACGTGTCTGATATTGGCGAACCAGTTCGAGACCAATGCCCCGATTGGCACCTGTGATCAGAATCGTCGCCACCTTACTGAATATCCTCTGTCGTTAGTATCTTAGTGAGTCGATAAAGAAACTCCTGGCCATCGAAGAAGGAACTGGCCAAGATGCGTTCGTTCTGCCCGTGTGCTCTGGCCGGTTCGTCCATATCACTAAACAATCCGGAAACGCCATACACCGGAATACCGGCATTGCGCAGAAACAGGCCATCCGTCGCACCGGTACTCATCGTTGGAATTACGGGTACACCAGGCCACATCTCTTCGGTGATTGCTTCGATTGAACCAAGGACGTCAGGCGTCAACGGGGATGGCGGGGAAGGCGTGGCAACGGCGTTTCTGGTGATCGCGACGCCGCTATTACCAATCACTGTCCGTAAGGTCTCCTCGACGGCGTCGATGGACTCGCCGGGCAGGACTCGGCAATTCACTGTGGCGCGTGCGCGTTGTGGTAATGCATTTTCGGCATGACCCCCATCAAGCTCAGTCGCGACGCAGGTCGTTCGCAACCTTGAATTGAACATGGGTATTTCGCTCAGTCGCGCCACCGCCGTAGGGTCCGGTGGATTCTGCAGGATGCCCCGCATCGCTTCCTCGTACTCACCGCCCATATCAGCGCTACGTCCGAAGTACATACTCGTCACTTCGTTGAGGTTAACGGGAAAGTCGTAATTGCGAACCCGAATCAATGCGTCGGCGAGGTGATAGATCGCGTTGTCTTTCACTGGCAATGAACTGTGGCCACCCGGATTCGTCGTTTCCAGTGTGAAGCTCTGAAAGACCTTTTCACTCGCCTGGACGGCATTGAGGATGTGCACGCCGTTTTGCATGCCGCCGCCGCCACCTTCGTTCAATGCATACTCCGCGTCGATTAGGTTGCGGTGATTCTCGAGCAACCAAGTCACACCGTTATGTGTCCCCCCTTCTTCGTCGGCCGTCAACGCGATGACGATATCGCGATCAGGTACGTAGCCCTCTTCGCGCAGCCGAATGAAGTTGGCGACGTGAATCGCAGCTTCATCTTTATCGTCCACGACGCCACGGCCATAGAAATAACCATCCTGCTCAGTAAATTCGAAGGGCGGTAGGGTCCAGTCTGCCGGATCTGCGGCAACGACATCTATATGTGCCAGCAACAGAAGCGGCTTCTTATCTGGGTCTCTTCCGCGATAGCGGGCAACCAGGTTCCCTTTGCGTTCTGCAGGCTCCAGTACCTGGACATCTTCGGCCATGAAGCCGGCAGCAAGGAGTTTTTCGGCCATCGCCTGTGCTGCAGCCGTGTTGTCACCATTCGGATGGGTTGTATCGATTTCGATCAGTTCGTGTAGAAAGTCCTTCGCATTCTGCTGATGTGGCGTCAGGTCCCCACTACTGGAGTCAATTGTGGCGCCGGACTCGACGCTCAGGGTATCTGAGTCAGTCACGGGGCCGGACGGTTTCTCCGAGCAGGCAGGAATAGTTAACCCAACGAGCAAGGCGCATAGTGCATTCAGCGGTTGTTTCATCAGTAGTCTCGTGTTGGTCTGGGCAGCGACATTCTGTCGCAATTCGATGTGGGAACGAAGCGGAAAATGCAGGCCAGAAGCTGATGTAATATGTATTTTACATCAGATTAAAGACGTGAGAGAGAAGATGAATGCAAGAATTGCCGTAAAGCTATTGGTTATCGCGCTGAGCGCGATGTCCCTGGATATCGCTGCAGCGCCCTTGTCGTTGGAAGATGTTGCGAGCTTGCGAAGCGTATCTTCCGTGCGTATGAGCCCCAATGGCGATCGCATAGCCTACCTGCAGCAGGTGCAGCGTGAAGTCTATGTTGAGGATGACGGCAGGCCCTATGCCGAGTTACACATTGTTGATCTTGAAGGTAGCTCGACGCCGTATATCACGGGGAAGGTCAATATTGGCAGCATTGCATGGGCGCCCAACGGCGAATCGTTATATTTCGTCGCCAAGCGTGATTCGGCCGAAAAATTGAATTCGATCTGGAAGATTCCGGTAGCCGGTGGTGAGGCTAGCAAGGTCTTCACCCATGTCAGTTCCATCGGCAACATTTATCCGTCTCCCGGTGGGAGCACAATCGCTTTCTCGGCAACTGCTGCAGCGCCCGAAAAGAACGAAGTTCTGGCCAGGAAGGGGTTTAAGGCGGTTGTCTACGAGGAATCGGTTCAACCGTCGCGCATCTGGATGCTCGATCTCGTGTCTGGTGAGGCGACACCTCAGGAGCTCGACGGGCATGTTTCCACATTCGCTTGGTCGAGCGACGGCGAATACTATGCGGTAGCGTTGGCGCCTACGTCGCTGATCGACGATTCATTTACGTCCCGCGATGTCTATTATGTCGACGCGGAAACAGCGGAAGTCCAAGGCAAGCTGGGTTCCATCGGCAAACTGGGGAGTTTCGCTATCTCTCCGGATGGCGAACGTATTGCCTATATTGGCAGTGTGGACATCAACGACCCGGCCAACGGCCGATTGTATGTTGCGTCATCGGCAGGTGGAGAACGACGGGAACTTGTCACGGAATACATGGGGCATGTCAACAATATCTCCTGGCAAGACGACGTTAATATTCGCTGGGCGGGTCATCGTGGCGTCTGGTCGGAGTTATCGATGGCGTCTATCTTGGCGGCGGGTCCCGCCGGTGAGCCACCGAAGGACGGCCCGATAATTCGGACGATCAGCACGCACGCGGGCCTAGATGTGGTTGCGGCGATCGCGGATACACCCGCGCACCCGCCCGAGGTCTACCTGTATCGGGACGGCGAGGCACCGGCACGGCTGACAGACTCCAATCCGTGGTTGAGCGAGCGCAACCTGGTCGTTCAGGAGCCAATTACATTTCCGGCACGCGATGGCCTGAAACTCGAAGCTGTCCTGATGAGACCCGCAGAACGGGAGCACGGTGGCAATCCGCTGATCCTGTATGTACATGGTGGGCCCGAGGCACATCATTCGAACGGCTGGCTGACGAGCTACAGTTTGCCCGGCCAAGTAATGGCGGGAGAGGGCTACACAGTCGTCTATACCAACTATCGCGGCAGTACCGGACGTGGAGTTGAGTTTTCAAAGATGGGTCAGCACGACTACGCGGAGGAAGAATTCAACGACCTCGTAGACGTCAAGACCTATCTCGTGAATGGCAAGCTTGCCGATGCTGACCGCGTTGGAATTTCCGGAGGTTCCTATGGTGGT
>JAQWSV010000272.1 GCA_029243005.1 Woeseiaceae bacterium | reverse complement strand
GCAAATCGACACTGATACGTGCGATGTCGGCCGCGCGACCGAAAGTCGCCGATTACCCATTCACAACCTTGCACCCGAACCTTGGCGTCGTCTCGGTCGGCCGGCTACAGAGCTTCGTCATGGCTGATATCCCCGGCCTGATCGAAGGAGCCGCAGAGGGTGCCGGCCTAGGTATACGGTTTCTGAAGCACATTCAACGTACCCGAATATTGCTGCACCTCGTCGACATTGCACCGCTGGACATTGGCGAAGACCCTGCCACAGCGTTTCGTGCCATCGAAAAGGAGCTTCAGAAATTCTCGGCAGACCTCACTGACAAGCCGCGCTGGCTGGTCATCAACAAGATCGACTTACTGCCTGCCGATGACCTCGATGTTGCGAAGGAGATGCTCTTGTCCGAGCTCGACTGGAGAGGTCCTGTTTTCCTCGTCAGTGCGGAAACCGGCGAGGGTACCGACACGCTGGGTCGGGCAGTGATGCGCTGGATGGAAGAGATGGATGAGGTGCTCGCCGAGGAAAATCTTGACTGAAGTTTGTCAGGCAAGGGTCTTTTGAGCCCCGCTTTGCGCGTATAACGACAGACCTTTGGGCCGCTTTCTGGGTTTCCTTGATCTTCGCTTAGATCTGTTCTTCGGTCAGGTAGACCTTTTCGCCTTCTTCAGTGGTTTCATACAATCGAGGCGCGCTGAGGTAGGGCTCGTATATGTCTCGTGCGCGATTGCAGTAGTACTCTTCCGCTTTTGCACGTGCTAGGTGTTCTTCCGGGGGTTCGCCCAGATGGGCCGTGCGGCTGTCACTGCCAGCATCGCCGTAGCCCGGCTTGTCCGCGAACTGCACCATATGGATCACTCCGTGATCCTCGGAATTATCCCCGACAGATAACAGAGAGAGTTACGAAGGTGGTCACAGTACCCATGATTTGTTACCCACTTCTGCAAAGCAAGCGGGACGGATTTGACAAGATCTGGGTGGCGATCAGGACTGATCGCTGGGAAAATCAGGCGGCGAGGGCCTTAACCATCTTGTTCAGACGGCTCTTGTGTCGGGCAGCCTTATACTTGTTGACGACACCCTTGGTGATCATGGAATCGATCACGGGTACGGCGGCTTTATAGGCTGCTCCTGCAGCGTCTTTGTCGCCACTTTCAACGGCAGCAATGACCGCCTTGATCGAAGAACGCATCTTTGAGCGAAGTCCCATCTTGTGGAGTCGCGTCTTGTCTGCCTGTCGGGCCCGCTTGCGGGCTGATTTGATGTTTGCCACTGTCTGAAAATCCGTATGAATCAGAGGTTTGGGACCCCAAAGAGCCGCGTATTATTCGCATCCCTCCGACGAATGTCAATTATGCCTGCAAACTCGGGCCGGGAACACGCTAAATGCCTGATTCTTAGTGCCATTTAGGGCTAAACTAGCGGCTCGATGAGCCTCTAAGTACCCCCGAATGTCTCAGGACCCAGCTCCCCAGAACGGTCAGCACACGGACGCTGAAGCGCCCAGGAGCGGTGACTTCGGACGTAGAATGCTGAAATCGACATCGGTGGTCAGTGCCATGACCCTGCTGTCCCGAATTCTTGGCCTGGTCCGCGATGTCGTTTTTGCCCGGATGTTTGGCGCGACCATCGTCATGGATGCCTTCATCGTCGCGAATCGAATACCCAACATGCTGCGACGGTTTTTTGCAGAGGGCGCTTTTTCACAGGGTTTCGTGCCCGTGATGGCGCGTTACCGGGAGCGGCACGGTCATGACGAAGCCCGGGCGTTCGTCGACGCCGTGGCTGGCACGCTCGGACTTGTTCTGTTCGTTATTACGCTGATCGGCGTGATCGCGGCGCCACTGCTTGTCCTCATCGTTGCCCCGGGATTTGTCGGTGAGGATGGCCGCTTCGATCTCGCCACCGCCATGTTGCGGTTTACGTTTCCTTACCTGTTCTTCATTTCGCTGACGGCTTTTGCTGGCGGTGTCCTGAATACCTACGGCAAGTTCGGTGCTGCCGCTTTTACTCCAGTCATCCTGAATGTCGCACTGATTGCCAGCGCACTCTGGCTGGCACCTCGACTGGCTGAGCCAGGCATGGCACTCGCCTACGGCGTCCTTATTGCCGGTGTGGTGCAGCTCGTCTTTCAAGTGCCATTTCTCGCAAAGATACATGCGGTACCGAGGCCACGCTGGCGGCCCGGCCACGAAGGCGTGAAGCGCGCGATCAAGTTGATGCTACCTGCGATATTCGGATCGTCAGTTGCCCAGATCAATTTGCTGCTGGGCGGTATCATCGCCTCGCTGCTTGGCGTCGGAAAAATCAGTCTTCTTTATTACTCGGATCGATTGATGGAGTTTCCACTGGGACTCTTCAGCATCGCACTGGCGACGGTGACATTGCCCTACCTTTCACGTCAGGCAGCCAATCAATCAATGGTGGACTTCGCAGCGACTGTTGACTGGTCGATGCGACTGGTCGTCCTCATTGCCACGCCAGCGGCGGTTGGTCTCATCGTCCTGGCGGGCCCCCTAGTCGCGACGATTTTCTATGGCGGCGAGTTCACGCCATTTGACGTGGAGATGACGGCGCTCAGTTTGCAGGCTTTTGCGGCGGGCTTGATCGGCTTTTCCTTCGTCAAGATTCTCGCGCCAGCCTATTTTGCGCGCGAGGATACCCGTACGCCGGTGAAGATTGGATTGATTGCACTGATCATCAATTTCGGATTGAGCGTCATTCTCGCGTGGTGGCTGACACGAATCGGTTTTGCCGGCACTCATGCTGGCCTCGCGCTCGCGATATCGATTGCCGCTTTATTTAATGCCTGGCTGTTGTTTCGCGGGTTGGGACGGGAAGGCGTGCTCGCGCCGGGCCGCGGCTGGCTGGCGCTCGTTGTCCGGGTAGTCCTGGCCAATGCTGCAATGATTGCATGCCTGTATTTTATGCATCGACCGCTCGATTGGTGGTTGAGCACAGGCACCTGGGATCGTGTGTTGTGGCTCGGGATCGTTGTGAGCGCCGGCGCTGTCAGCGATTTCGTGGTCCTTTTTGCTCTCGGTGTCC
>JAQWSV010000257.1 GCA_029243005.1 Woeseiaceae bacterium | reverse complement strand
CAGATTTACGTAATCCTCGTCTACGCGTTTTTCCGTCTCTCGCAAAGCCGCAATTCTCCGGCATCCATGCAATACCGTCGTATGGTCCCGGCCGCCAAATGCATCGCCGATCTCTGGGAGACTATGGTTGGTCAATTCTTTGGCAAGGGCCATGGCCAGCTGTCTCGGCCGAGCTACAGAACGGCTGCGTCGCTTTGACAGCAGGTCTGCAACACGAATTTTGAAATAGTCTGCGACCGTCTTCTGAATATTTTCTATGGATACCAGTCGATCCTGCAATGCTAGCAAATCGCGTAAGGCCTCCTTCGCAAATTCGAGGTTAATGGGCCGACCTGTAAAGGTTGAATTCGCAATGACCCGACGTAGCGCACCTTCTAACTCACGAACATTGGAGCGAATCCGTTTTGCAATGAAGAAGGCAACCTCGTCCGGGAGCGCAGCGCCTTCTGACGCGGCTTTGGACTTCAAAATAGCAACAGAAGTCTCGAGCTCCGGCGGTTCTATCGAAACCGTCAGCCCCCAACCGAACCGTGATTTCAGGCGCTCCTCAAGACCGTTAACCTCCTTGGGATAGCGGTCACAGGTCAGGATGATTTGTTTCTGTCCCTCGAGTAGCGCGTTAAATGTATGAAAGAACTCTTCCTGGGATCGTTCTTTACCAGCGAAAAACTGAATGTCGTCGATTAGTAGCGCATCGAGCGATCGGTATGTCTTTTTAAATTCTGAAATCGTGTTGTGTTGCAAGCCCTTGACCATGTCACCAACGAAGCGCTCAGAATGGACATAACTAACACGGGCACCTGGATTGTGCGTAAGCATCGCGTTACCGACGGCCTGCATCAAATGGGTCTTACCGAGCCCAACCCCGCCGTAAATAAAAAGAGGGTTGTATGATTTGCCTGGATTTTCGCCGATCTGGAAGGCCGCGGCCCTCGCGAGTTGATTGCTCTTGCCCTCGACAAAATTCTCGAAAATGAAATCCGGGTTGAGCCGGCTCGCAATGGGAGGCGCGAATGCTTTTGGCGCACGCGTCGCCGGACTAATAGCCGGCTGTATGGTCCCGCCCCGCGAGCCCACCTCGACGATCACCTCCGTACCGGAACCGCGGCCATCGACGAGCTCTTCTATACGGCCGAGATAGTGCTGATTGAGCCAGTCGACGACAAAACGATTGGGCGCGAGCAGTTTCAAGACCGTGCCGTCCTCGATGGCATGCAATGGTCTGATCCAAGTATTGAATTGCTGTTCAGGCAACTCGGCCTGAAGGTCGCGAACACAGCGATTCCATACTGTTGTTTCCTGCTGCAAAGGCGTCCCCGGAGCCAGAGGCATTTTTGTCGTCGTTGTTATGCGGAGATAAGACAGGGCAGTCTATACCGGAAACCCGCATTCCGCCACAGCCGCAAAGCCGCTCCACGCTTCGCTTACGGGACGAAATTCGAGTGATTTCCGATAGTGCGCATAAGGCCTTATTCTATTGACAGAATTAGACCCCACGCGTACCCTTGCCGGCCTTCTTTGGGGCGGGCAAGATCCGTCGATGCAGATACCGTCGCACTTATCACGCGCGACCAGTTTACAGCCTAGGTGGCACCCAAATGAAACGAACATTTCAGCCCAGCAAAATCAAGCGGGCTCGTACGCATGGATTCAGAGCGCGGATGGCGACGAAAGCTGGTCGCCTCGTTTTAAAGCGCCGTCGCGCTAAGGGCCGGGCGAAGCTCACGCCGTAGCGCGGCGAGCAGGCCCTTCAGGACCACGGAAAGCAAAGCGACAACCTGCACCCCGACCGACAACCGCTTCCGGCGGGTAAACAGGCTCGCCGACAAGCACGCTTATCGTCGCGTTTTCCAAAAAGCGAAACGCAGCCGGGACAAAATGTTTACAGTTCTCTATCGACCGAATGGCAGTGACGAGCCCCGGCTCGGGCTGGCGATTGGCAAGAAGTACTGTCGTCTGAGCACGTCCCGCAATCGCCTGAAGCGCATCGTCCGCGAGTCGTTCAGACAACGGCGGGATGATATCGGTGGCGTAGACATCGTCGTGCTCAATCAGCCGGCCGCAACTCGCGCGAACAACAAAGCGCTGTTCGACAGCTTGTGCACACACTGGAGACGGGTGTCAGCCCACACGGACTGACCGGGCAGGAAAGGAATATATGGATAACCAACGGCTGCTGATCTGGGCAACATTCGGGCTCCTGCTGTGGATTACCTACCAGGCGTGGGTGCAGGACTATGGCGCCCGCCCGGCAAACGGTCAGCCACGTGTCGAACAAGCGGAAGTGCGGCCGCCTGCTGACGATCTGCACGCGCCGGCATTACCGAGCGATGCGGTTGATGCCCCCGCAATGGCCGATGAAGCACCAGTCCTCGAGGGTGTGACGAACGAAGGGCCTGAGGACAGTGCCGCGACCATTCGCATAGTGACCGACGTACTAGATGTTGAAATCAACACGCGCGGGGGCACGGTGCAGAGAGCCAGGCTCCTTGAGTATCCGGTGGAGAAGGAACAGCCCGATACCCTGGTAGAACTCCTAGATCCGGGCAGCACCGATCTTGGCCTGATTCAAATCGGCCTCAACTCGGCAGGCGACGCACCGAAAGCTGACCATAATGCGGTCTTCTCGGCGCCAGCAAACCATTATGCGCTGGTTGGATCGGACGAAGTCGTCGTGCCGCTGACGTGGACAGACGGGCAGGGCGTCACCGTTGAAAAGACGTACCGATTCACGCGTGGCAGCTACAGAATCGATATCACCCAGTGGTTGATTAACGAAGGCGTGGCCGATTGGCGCGGTGCGGAGTATGCGCAGATGTTGCGCCGATCGCGGCCGCCGGATCGTTCGATGTTCGACGTCAACTCCTATTCCTTTGACGGCCCGATCATTTATGACGGTGCGGAATACGAAAAACTCGATCGTGAAGACCTGATCGACGACGGCCCGCTCGCGCAAAACGCTGTTGATGGCTGGGTCGGTTTTATCCAGCGTCACTTCGTCGCCGCGATCGTGCCGCCTAGCGGTAACGAATACGTTTACAACGTGAGCATCCGCGACAATGTTGCAAGATCAAGCCTTATTAGTACGCCGTCCGTTGTCGTCAGCCCGGGTAATGAACACGCCTTCGAAACTACGCTGTTTATCGGCCCCAAGCTGCAAAAACAGATGGAAGGGGTTGTTGAAAGCCTGAAGCTTTCCGTTGACTACGGTTGGTTAACGATCCTTTCGGAACCGCTTTTCTGGCTGCTCAATCTCGTCTACTCCTTCGTCGCGAACTGGGGAGCTGCGATCATTGTCGTCACGATCCTGATCAAGGCGGCCTTCTACAAACTGACTGAGGCCAGCGGTCGATCGATGGCAAAGATGCGGGAAATCCAGCCGCGCATGAAAGCCATCCAGGACCGTTACAAAGACGACCGCCAGGCTCAAAGCCAGGCCATGATGGAACTCTACAAGCGAGAGAAGGTAAACCCGGCCGCCGGTTGTTTGCCGATCCTGATACAGATGCCTTTCTTCCTGGCGTTCTACTGGGTGCTGCTTGAAAGCGTCGAGATGCGGCAGGCGCCGTTTGCGCTATGGATTAGTGATCTGTCAGTTCGCGATCCTTACTTCATTCTGCCCATCCTGATGGGTGCCGCCATGCTCTTTCAGCAAAAGCTGAATCCGACACCCGGCGACCCGGTACAGGCGAAGGTGATGCAAATCATGCCTATTATGTTCACCGGTTTCTTCGCGTTCTTCCCTGCCGGCCTGGTGTTGTACTGGGTGACAAACACCGTCCTCTCGGTCGCTCAGCAGTGGTACATCAATAAAGTTGTCCACGAAGAAGCGGTCGCCAGGAAAGGCGGCAAGAAGAAGGACAAGCAAACGCCCAGCTAGAGGGTCCGCATGAACGATGCGCCGGACTACGTAAGGGACACTATTGTTGCAATAGCGACGCCACCCGGTAAGGGCGGCATCGGTATCGTGCGCGTCTCCGGCGACGATGCACAAACGATAGCGGAAGGCATCTTGGGCACGGTCCCCGAGCGTCGCGTTGCGGCACGCGCCCGGTTTCGGGATTCGGAAGGGCAAGTCATTGATTCCGGCATCGCCTTGTGGTTCCCGGGCCCGGACTCGTTCACCGGTGAGTCGGTACTCGAATTACAGGGACACGGCGGTCCAGTAGTCATGAGCCTGCTTGTGCAATCAGTGATAAGCCATGGTGCGAGGCGGGCCGAACCCGGCGAGTTTTCGCAGCGCGCTTTTCTCAATGGCAAGCTTGATCTCGTACAGGCTGAAGCGATCGCGGACCTGATCGATAGCGGCACGGCACAAGCTGCGCGGGCCGCACACCGGTCACTGTCCGGAACATTCTCGCGCGAAGTGGATACGTTGGCTGAACAACTCATTCGCTTGCGCCTGCACGTCGAAGCTGCGATTGATTTTCCTGAAGAGGAAATCGACTTTCTCTCTGATAAGGCACTGCTCAATCAACTCGATTCGTGCGAGGCGGCGTTCGCGGCCCTGCAACGGCGAGCACGGGCCGGGCGCCTGTT
>JAQWSV010000248.1 GCA_029243005.1 Woeseiaceae bacterium | reverse complement strand
CCCACCCTGGAAGGTGCTATCAGGCACCACCTGAATCCTGCCCAGGCCATCGATGGCTTTGATTTTACGGCTACTGAACTGCAGCCGGGCATCCAGGCAGAAAATGCTGAAACCAATACCCGTGTAGCCCTCGCCCAGTTGCAGAGCCTCATGGATAGTGGTGAATCGGCCCTGACAACTGCCGACCTCAGCGACCAGCAGGTGTCAGATCTACTGGCTTTCGTCGAAAGCCTGACCGACCCCTGTGTGCTGGAAGCACAGTGCCTGGCCCCCTGGATTCCAGAGCGCACAGGCGGTCCGGATAATCTTCGCCAAAACGGATTCCTGGAAGACGGTACCGACCTCTAGTTACAGCGGTGAACTGCCTGGCCTGTGATAGAGACAGGCAGGGCCCTGGTCCCGGTTTTCAGCTGTACCCGTGTACGAGGAGCCGGCCATTTTCCGCAGGCTGGCGTGCCAGTGATTCTGCGATTTGGCCAAAGCGATCTTTAACTGTTTAGCATTTGATTTTCAAAGTGGACGCAAGAATTTCGTTTTCGATGGACCAGGGTTCCACGTCAATGATGATTGCGCCAATACGCGCATACTTTTCCACATCGACATTGATGGCAGCAGTGGTTTCACGTACTGAGTCCTCAATTACCTGGTTATCCAGCCCCGGGCTTCCTCACTCAGCACGTTGACCATCACCGCTCTGGAATAACCTCTTCCCGGCAGGTACTGCTGCACTATGTGGCTATCTATGGTGCGTTGTACGGCTTCTTTGCACTGGGCGCAGGTTTCGGCTCCGCCGTGTTTGGCGCTTTCTATGAATCCGACGGCAACTATGACGCGATATTGCTGATCTCGTCCGTCCTGTTTGTCGTCGGCGCGGTGCCCCTGTTGCTGCTTGACAAATACCGCGATTACGAGGAGCCGCTGGAGGCGGAGTAGTCGCCGCGCGTAGCCTTCGTTTGTGGCCAGAAGTACACGATCAGGAATGCTGGAATAAACGGGATCAGTCTTTCGAATGGATCGCCCGGCAGGTGCGCGAGTTTCGTAAAGAAGCGATTGATCGTGCCATCCACCAGTTCCAGGTGCAGGGTACCGTACGAGTAGAATAAGACCGTTAGCCCAAAACCGACAATGATGCTCCAGATGCGGGCGATCGCGGGGGGTTCGAGATTCATCACGCGAGCAGCGACGATCGGACCAAAGGCCGCGCCGAGTGCGCTCCACGCAAATAACACACGATTGAAAATCGTGTCCGGCAGCACCACGGCGAGTACGACCGCGAGTACGACGATACCGGTCATGACGATGCGGGACACCAGGATCTCGCGCATCTGGAATCTGTCGGCGAGGTTGAGATCGTGAGATACGGCTGCGGATGCTGCCAGCAGGAGGGAGTCGACGGTCGACATGACTGCGGACAGGATCGCTGCTACGACAATGCCGGCGAGGATCGGCGGGAGCAGTTGTTCAGCAAGGATGTAGAAGATTTGCTCGGTCGCGTCCGGCGTCAACGCGAGACTGCGGGCAGCGAGTGCTAGCCAGGCCATGCCAACGTAGATAAGGACAGCCCAGGTAAGCGCAATCATGAATCCGTTCCGTCTTTCGCGATCACCTTTGACGGCCATCAGCCGCGACAGCAGGTGTGGCTGGCCAAAGGTGCCAATGCCGACCCCACTCAGCCCAAAGACGAGACCAAGCAGGAGGAATCCAGAGTAGCCGCCCGACCACCGGGTGAACGTCGAATCCGTCTGCCAGAGCGTGTCAATGATCTGCCCCGGACCACCGGCCTCGATGACGGCGAGCGTCGGCACGAGCACGGCCACCGCTATCATGACGAATCCTTGTAGTGTATCCGTGACGCTCGCCGCCCAGAATCCGCCGAGCAGGCAATAGATCAGGATGATCGACGCACTGACTACGATGCTGCTGCCCAGGTTCATCTGAAAGTTGGTAACAAAGGCCTGTGCTGCTGCCGCAAACTGCGCTGCGATATAAAACACGAAGCAAAACGCGATTAATAAGGCGGCGAGTGCAGCGATCTGTTTCGCTGCACGTGCATCCACATTGGCCGTCAGGAATTCAGTTGGCGTAATCAATGCATTGCGGCTGGATTCTTCGCGGATTCGCGGACCGAACCAGACCCACATAATGACGTAGCCGCCCCAGATGCCGGGCAACATCCACAGCGCGGACAAGCCGACCGCAAACACAAAACCGGAAAAGCCGAGCAGGGCCCAGGCCGACGACGTGCTGGCGGCATAGGACATGCCAGCGACCACGGCGCCGAGTCCGCGGCCACCGACCAGAAAATCCGCTTCATCTTTGACGCGTCGCGATGCCCAGAGACCAATCCCGATCAGGATCAATTTGTACACGACCAGCGTTATAAGAATGGTTGTTGTCGTCTCGTTGATAGGGCTGCGCCGTCGATAACCAGCCGCTCAACTGCAAGGATCCGGGAATAGTTGAGCGGCCGAAACCTGTGCATTACAGGCACAAGTAGCCAAGGGAGGAGATGCGCGTTTTTTCACAAAGCGCTAGGTCCCAAGGAACCTGAGCAACTCTCTGGTCAGAACCTCGGGCGCTTCTTCATGCGGGTTGTGACCGACGTTCGGAATCAGGAACACGTCACCGTTGGGCAGGATGCTCGCAGCATTCCAGGCTTCTTCCGCGAAGGTCGGATAGTCCTCTTCACCGCCCAGGATCAGCGTTGGCGTTTCGATGTGCTGCCAGTCATTGACGATGGTATCCATGTTTCGCATATTCCCGGTCAGCCTGTAGACGTAGTACATGCGCGGCCAGTCACCGCTGAGCTGGTAACCGTAACGGAGGCGCATGTGCTCCTGGTATTCCGGGCGCCACTGCACGTAATTTCGGTCCGCCCATGCCAGCAACGAGGCATAAACAGCATCCATGTCCGGGTTGGTATATTCGTCACCGGTTAACGGTTCGAAGCCACGGCCCCCGCGTCGATCGGTCAGGCCGATCTGGTTGACGGTCACCAGGTGCGTGATCCGTTCCGGGTAGAGAAAGGCAAAGCGGGTGACCATCTGGCCGCCGATCGAATGCCCCACCAGTGCGGCCTGTTCAATGCCCAGGTAATCCATGAGCCGCGCCGTGTTGGATGCCCAAAGGCTGATGCTATAGGGGATGGTCGGCTTTGCAGATTTACCCCATCCCAGGCGGTCCTTGGCGATAACCCGGTAACCGGCTTCGCTCAGGGCCCTGATCTGATCTTCCCAGTACCAGCTGTAGTAGAAGCCGCCGTGGTGAAAAATAACGGTGCGGCCGTTGGCCGGACCGGTCGGCGCTACGTCCATGTAGGCAATACGCACGTCCTGACCGTAGACCCTGAAATCCATGTGCTCAACCGGGTAGGGGTACTCATACTCTTCAAGGTTGATTGAGATCGGACCCCAGTCGGCGGGTGGGGAATCTGGTGGCCCGGATTGGGCTAGGACTGGGCCGGATATGGAAACAGCGATCGCCGTTAACAAGGTAAGCAAGGAAAGCGAGTGATTGGAACGAAGGCGCATTGTTATGATTCCTCCAAGTTTGAACTCCATAGTCCCAAAATAGATCAAGTCAGGGAAAAAATACATTCACATTTGATCTGCCTGTTGCGATCCGTGGATTTAATCGGCAGGTACCTGCGACAGCGCCGACGTTGTGTCAGAGTTGCGCGTCCGTCATTGCGAGAGCAGCGAAGCAATCAGTCGTTCGATACGGTGCACATCCTCACTTTACCGATTTCCAGATCATGCTGTATAGGTAAAAGAAGAAAGCACAATCTGGTAAAATGGCCGCAAGACCACTTCAAAAATGATAACGGATATACAAATTGCCGAGCCAAGAGTTGCTGTCATCACCG
Organism: Woeseiaceae bacterium; assembly: GCA_029243005.1. Classification (GTDB taxonomy): domain Bacteria; phylum Pseudomonadota; class Gammaproteobacteria; order Steroidobacterales; family Woeseiaceae; genus SZUA-117. The sequence goes on along the minus strand of JAQWSV010000248.1, from coordinate 31,258 downwards.
CCGCCAGTAACGACAAGGGGTTGGCGCCGCGCGCCAGCTGGCGGCATCACCTGGTCGGTCTGAGTTAAACGATAGTTTTATGCTGACTAGGGAGCAGGTTAAGGAATATGACGACATTGGCTTGATCGTTATCCCATCCCTCTTCAATGTGCATGAAATTGAGCAAATGCGGCAGTGCTTCGATGCGCTCGAGTCGATGTCGGCCGATATGGAGGAAACTGGGCTGCGGAATGGCTCGCAATTTGTACTGGGCCGGAAAGACGGTGAGCAGGTTATCAAGCGTGTCGTCTGGGCCGGTGGGTCACAACCGTATCTTCTCTCTATTGGTGCAGACCCGCGGCTGACTGTGCCGGCTGCTCAGTTGCTGGGCAGCACGAGCATCGAGCAGTTATTGAGCCAGGCACACTTCAAGCGACCCAATGACGGCGTCATATTCGGTTGGCACCAAGACATCCAGCACCGCGACAAGGGAAACGGTACGTGGACGGACGTCAATGGCTGCGGCAGTTTCGTGCAAACACTTATTGCGCTCGATGATATGTCAGCAGACAGTGGACCATTGCAGTTCATACCTGGCAGCGGATCCTGGGGTCGTGTCGATTTTGGTGATCACGACTATGATTTACCGAATCCGGTTACAAAAATACCGCCCCAGTTTCATGATGCACACATTGTCACCCTGATCGCCAAGGCCGGAGATGTCTTAATGTTCGGCCCGTATGCCGCGCATGCGAGCTATGAGAATACGTCGTCGATGTATCGGCGCGTATTCATTAACGGCTACGCCTATCCAGGTGCGAATAATCGTAAATATCCGGGAGATGGCGCCGGAAGAACGATTACGGTGGATGATATTTTGGCTGATCCTCCTGTAACGAGCGGACCAGTGAAACACACATAAATATACCGACGATCAGAATTGGTACCGACACGATCAGCAAAACTACCTGCATGACCTGAAGTCCGCCGATGAACAGCAAAGTGATCGGAAGAGCACCTAATGCAAACGCCCAGAAGACACGATGGCCGCGCGATGGGTCGTCACCGGCGGGCAGATGTAAAGTCGCACTGGAAGCGAGCGTGTACGAGGCAGAGTCATAGGTAGTCGCCACGAATATGATTGCCATCGTGCAGAAAATGCCGATCACAATGGCGGGCATCGGCAACTGACCAAGCACGGCGACAATCGCGGCACTCTGGTTTTGTTCATTGATGATCTGTGTGCTGATAACGACGCCCTCCAGTTCGAGGAACAACGCGTAGTTGCCGATGATCATGTAGAACACCCAGCAACCCAGTGAGCCAAAGACGAGCATGCCGACAATGATCTGCCGGATTGTTCTTCCCTGTGAAATGCGCGCGACGAACATCCCCACGTACGGCGCGAACGCGATCCACCAGGCCCAGTAAAAGACGGTCCAGTTTTCAACGAAGCCGGAATCAGTGAAGGGGTCGGACCAGAAATTCATACGGACGAGATTCTGGATCATCAGGCCAACACCATTTAGGCTGGTCTTGAGTAGGAAGGCGGTCGGTCCGACGACGAGGATGAACAACAGCAGGACGACGCTGATTCTGAGATTGACGTCGCTGAGTGTCCGAATACCCTTGCGCAGGCCTAGCCATACACTTGTGGCAAACAGCGTCAGGCAAAGGAGCATTACACTGACTTCGAGCGTGAAGTTGTTCTCGATGCCGAACAGCCACGAGATACAGGCGGCAATCATCGGCGTCGAGAAACCGAGCGATGTCGCGGCACCGCCGACCATGGCGATGATGAAGAGAAAGTCGATGAAACGTGCCAACGGCCCAACTTCCCGGCCTTTTAGGTAATGACTGCAGCCGATGCTGAAGCGCATGTGGTCCATTTTGCGGACGTAATAGGGATAGCCGATCGCCAGCGTCGGTAAGCAATAGAATGCCCAGGCTGTGAAGCCCCAGTGAAACAGGCCATACGTCGACGCCCATTCCGCTGCTTCAGCGGTGTAGGGCTCAACCCCGAAGGGCGGCGACTGGTAATAAAATGCCCACTCGGTGCCACACCAGTAAATCAGGCCACCGCCAATTCCGGCGCAGAACAACATTGCGATCCAGCTGACTGTGTCGAACTCGGGTTTATCGGCGTTGCCCCCCAGTCGCGTATGCCCGAAGCGGCTGAGTGCGAGCCAAATCAGGAATGCATTGGCCCCGACGCTGGCCAGCAGGAAGATAACGCCGTATTCCTGGGCGATGTAGTTATAGAGTGACCGAAGGGCCTCGCCGGCCGCCTCTGGAAACAAAACGAGTGGCACGCAGGCAAGCACAATGATAGCGACGCTCGAGATAAACGCCGGTTTGTCGATCCTCTTATGTTCCATAACCTTAACTTACCCCGCTTAGTCGATGGTCAGGACAACGCACCCACGAATACTAACGCTTTCGACATTCTCATTGGCGACGGCAATATCGTCCAGCGAGAACGTGTCAGCAACGCGATGGATCAGTTCGTCGCGTTGTAAGGCTTGTTCTATGTCGGCTATTGCAAAGTGCTTGGCGGACTCTGGCATTGCATAAACGATCACAAACCGAACCGTCAGATCCTTGTACATCATCCGGAAGAACGGCAGTTCCGGTTCCGGAACGACGGTGGACGAGTACGTAGTAATAGTGCCGCCTACCCGAATCACCTCGAGCATTGTCGCTAGGTTGGCACCGAATTCGACATCGATAACCCGGTCAACCAACATGCCGCCGGTTGCATCAAGCACCTCGGCAGCGAAGTTCTCCGAACGATGATTGACGACGATGTTGGCACCGGCCTGTCGACAGGTCTCTATGTCGGCATCATTGCTGGCAGTCGCGATGACGGATGCGCCTGCGCGACTGGCCCACTGAATTGCGTAGTGTCCAACGCGACCTGCACCGCCCGTAATCAGCAATCGGCGACCGGCGACATCGCCATCCGAAAAAACACAGCGGTGCGCCGTCATTGCAGGAATGCCGAGACAGGCGCCCACCTCGAATGTCGTGTTGTCCGGGAGTCGTGGCGCACGCGAATGATCAATAGCGACGTACTCTGCAGCCGTCCCAAAATGCCGGGCATACTGCGCCTGGTAGACCCAGACACGCTCTCCGATCCTGGCATTGTCGACGCCCTCGCCGACGGCGGCGACAATGCCAGCGCCGTCACTGTTGGGAATGACAGGTCCAGCATCGAGAAGATCAGGAAACGATCCCGCACGTTTTTTTACGTCGGAAGGGTTAACACCACTGGTATGCAGCCTTACGAGGACTTCTCCCGGACCCGCTGCAGGCCTTTCGAACTCCCCGACGCGCAGGACGTCCTTTGCAGTGCCAAACGATCCAAACCAGGCAGCCTTCATGGATTCGCTGTCGCTCATGATTCCTCAGCCCAGACCGCCAGCGTTTCGGTATGACCATCGACGGCGAGCACCTGGCCGGAAATCCGCGATGCTTGCGCCGAGGCAAGGAAGGTCACCACGTCAGCGACATCCTCGGCAGAGACAAACGTACGCATGGAGCTTTGTCGTTCGTAGATGTTGCGTATCTCATCTTTGGTCTTACCCAGTCGTTTCGCGTCTCGAGCGATGACGCCGTCTATTCGCTCTCCCTCGACGCTCGTCGGGCAGACTGCGTTAACACGAATGTTCTGTGGTCCCAGTTCCATCGCCCAGGTCTTGGTCAGGCCGATAATGGCCCACTTGGTAGCGGCGTAGGGAGAGCGATCTGGGCAACCCATGAGTCCCGCGTTCGACGCGATGTTGATGATGACGCCAGTATCGCTCTGCCGCAGTAGCGGCACGGCCTGGCGCGTCACGTAAAAAGTGCCATTAAGGTTGACGTCGACACATCGATCCCATGCTTCAATATCGAGCGTCTCCACTTTGCCTGCCGGTCCGGCAATACCCGCGTTGTTCACGAGCACATCCAGCCGATCCAGATGCCCAATCGCAGCGTCAATTTCCTCGGGTTCGCTGATATCACATTGTGTAGCCAACGCATCGGGAAAAGCGCTGATGAAATCATCGACATGCTGCTGGCTAGAATCAAGCACATGGACTTTTGCCCCGTTGCGCAAGAACGCAGTGGCAATTGTTCTGCCAACACCCGATGCGCCACCGGTGACCAGAACTGTGCGCAATTCGCTCAGCGTGTTGACCCTGTCTCGCCGAATATGCCTTCAAGGACTTCGAATAGTTTTCGCTGCAGCGGCACCTCGCTGTAGTTATCGTCTTTGAAGTAGCTTGTAAATACGGCCACCGTATCGCGCGATGGATTAACAACCAGCCCCTGGCCGGCCCAGCCACCTTTGAAGAAGTTGTCGTTCTCGAAGATGGCATCCCATTGGTAAATGTTGTGCTTGATGCCGGCAGCATCCGCATACGTAGCGCCACCGTGTCGCAGCAATGCCGGATCGCCGCCATTGCGCAACAGATCAATATGCGAATCCGAAATGATCTGTTCGTCCGAGACCACTGTGTAGCTCGGCGTAAACAGCAATCCGAAGCGGGCGAGATCGCGCATGCGCGACACGAAACCGCCGTGCGTAACCGCGATACCGTAGCGCGGTGCAATATAAGAAGCATCCGCTTCGGCACCTATCTTCGTCCAGATTTCTTTGGAGAACGCATCCTGAAACGGCATGTCCATGATCTCCTCGACCAGCCAGCCGAGGATGAACGTGTTCAGGCCGGAATAAGAAAACTTCTGGCCCGGCGGTAATTCGCGAACCGCTTCATAGGTTGCCGCAAAGTCGTAGGGGTTGTCGGGCGCATCTTCTGTGCGAAATCCGTCACCGATGGCCATGGAATACTGGTAGTAACAGGAATCCCAACTTTCGTATTCGTCCGAACAGTCCAGGCCCGAGGCCATATCGAGAATGTGGCGCACTGAGGTCCCTGCGAAGCTCGACCCTTCCAGTTTCGGAATGTAGTGATCGACCGGTTTGTTGACGTCAACTTCGCCACGCTCTTCGAGCAAGCGAATAACGGTTGCTGGGAACACCTTGGATGTCGACCAATAGACGGGTTTTTCATAGTGCTGCATACGCGGATAGCGTTCGTAGACGATATCACCTTTGTGCAAGACAACGACGCCCATAGCTGTCGATTGGTCGCTTTCAATAAACTCGTCGAAAGACATCTTCCCTTCCGGCGTATCGACGACGAAGTCGCCAATCTCACCCATCGGGCGATTGGCGAGCTCGCGTACCGATCCGTCCCGGTAGACGTTCACGGTGGGTAATATCTGATGGAGATTCTTGAAATTCCACGCCATGTCCTCGCCGTTGACCGTCCACCAGATGTCGTCGGTCGGTAGGCGCCGCATTTGTTTCTGGACCTGGTCGACTGTCGATGCAGGTAGGAATTCGGTGGCACGCTGTTCTGCAGTGGTGTAAGCGGCCAAACCTGTTAGCAGTAATGCCATGGCTGCCAGCTGTAGCTTTTCTGTTCGTCGTTTTTTCATGCGCGTCCTACTGGGCGTAAGATTCATCCGCACGCCCTCGTGCGTGTCTTGTTTGTCTAAAAACATCGGTATCCTTGATTTATCGGTTTGTTGCGATGGTAACAGACGGCTCAAATTGTCCGTCTACTAGTGTTTGTGCTTATCCGCCGCTCGCTGCTCGGCGGGCATCCGTAACGCTCTTTGTAGGATTTGCTGAAATGCGACGTCGACACGAAGCCGGTCAGAGATGAAATTTCAACAAGCCCCATCCCCGTCTGGCAGAGCAGCTCACGCGCCCTTGCAAGACGGATTTGCAGGTAATAGCGCGAAGGCGTGCATTGCAGGTGTTGGTCGAAAAGGCGCTGTAGCTGGCGACGCGACAGACCAACGTATCCGGCGAGTTCGCCCTGGTCGATCGGCTCCCGGATATTCGCCTCCATCAGTTCCACAGCCGTGACCAGTTTTTCCGATTGACCGCCGATTACATGCCGCAGCGGAATACGCTGGTCTTCGTCGGCCTGGCGCACATAGCCGTATACTAGTTGCTCTGCAACGTATGCGCTGACATCAGGGCCGAGTTGTTTGCGAATGATTGACAGCATCATGTCGATCGGCGCGGTACCTCCTGAACAGGTGTATCGATCCCGGTCGACGGTATAGATACTGCGCGTCACATGGACATCACGAAATTGGTCGGTCAGCGCCGCAATATTCTCCCAGTGGACGCTGCAGTGATAATTATCGAGCAAGCCGGCAGTGGCCAGGGTATTACTTCCCGTACAAACTGCGCCCAGTGCGATGCCGGTTGTGGAAAGCGCTCGTAATTCCTTGATTGTGCCTTCGGTGACGTGCTCGCTGATGCCTTCTCCACCACAGATGATCATCAGGTCGAGTTGCCGAATCGTATCGATGTCCCGCAGAGTAGAATCGACGGCCATTGCAGCACCATTACTTGCCGTGACTGGTTGACCGTCCAGCGAGAACAGTTTCCACTCGAAATGTGTTCCCCGAACGTAGCGGTTGGCGAGGCGTAGAGGTTCGACAGCCGATGTCATCGACATCAGCGTGAAATTATTGAGTAGAAAGAACCCGAACCGGGTCGGGTTTAATTCAGGCTTCCCACTCGCCATGCGCTTGATCCTGCAACTATTGCTGCGGAAGTATGGATCGGCGTCTCTGTTAACTCAATGGTTTGCCGGCGTCATGCGACGCCATCAAGCCAGGCGAGCAGATAGTCTGCGAAACTGCGCCTGACAATGACCAGGAATTTGTTGTCACCGCCAATGCTGCCGATCGTGACATTGGCCCTGGCCAGTCCACTTTGCGCGCACCGGCCTTCTGTGAACACCTGTGGGTGAAAATCTAGCGCGCAGCCCTTGGCGAGCACCTCGCGTACCCGTTCGCCGGTCAATGTTAGGGCAATCTGCCCCCCACTGACGTTGTTCGTGGCCGCATGCTGGTTTGAAAGCGACGATTCGAGCTGGTCGGCCAGGTTGGCGGCCTTTTCCGCGGGAGTAAGGATGAGCCACTCATCGGGCCCCAGCCAGAATATCGTGGAATCGCCATCTGAAATTGTATTTGGCGCCTGCGGCAACGGTTGGCCAATGGTTTCCTCAGCCGCTGCTAGGAAGCCCGGGCTGCCCAGATCGCCGCGGAGATTCAGGTGTCCGAGATCGTCGCGAACCGAGATCGTGAAGCCTGTGCGCGAAGTCCAGTCCGCGATGCGCTGCTCAAGGCCGTGTCGTTTTTCGTGCCACTCAGTCATTTTGCCGCTCGTTCCTGGGATCGTAAAAGACCGGTGACACGATCCGGGCGCGGATGGGTTCGCATCCAGCGGCCCATGCGTAGACGACTTCGTCCTTCCGATTCCAGCCGCCGGCAACCAGTCCCAGCGCGATCGGATGGCCAAGGCAGGCACTCATGTAACTCGACGACACGTGACCCAGCATCGGGACCGGCTCCGGCGCTGACAGGTCTTCGATCAGCTGCGCACCCTCGGGAATAACTGTTGTGTTGTCCTCTGACAGCAAGCCGACGAGTTGCTTACGATCCGTCCGCAGGCAATCGGGTCGCGATAGCGAACGCTTCCCAAGGTAGTCTTTCTCCTTTGACAGCATCCAGTTCATGTTGAGATCGATGGGTGTCACCGAGCCATCGGTGTCCTGGCCGACAATGACAAAGCCCTTCTCAGCGCGCAGTACGTGCATGGTTTCGGTGCCGTACGGGGTAATGTCGAACTCCTCACCGGCGTCCATCAAGGTCTGCCACAGGGGCAGGGCATGGTTGCTGTCTACGTTGACTTCGAAGGCCAGCTCGCCGGAAAAGCTGACGCGGAACAGTTGTACCGGTATGCCAGCGAGTTCTGCATCGTGCACACTCATAAACGGGAAGTTCTCGTTGCCGAGATCGACACTGCAGCTGAGCTTGTGCAAGAGCCGCCGGCTATTCGGGCCGGCAACGGCGATCGTCGAATACTGATCCGTGATCGAAGTGAGATAGACCTCGAGTTCCGGCCACTCGGTCTGTAACCAGGACTCAAGCCAGCCGAGCACGGCCGCCGCACCACCGGTGGTGGTCGTCAGGTAAAAGCGGTTATCGCCGAGTCGTGCCATGACGCCATCGTCCATGACCATGCCGTCTTCACCGAGCATGATGCCGTAGGCGCAGCGACCATTTTGCATCTTGCCGACGTTATGCGTGTAGATCCGTTCGAGGAACGTGACGGCATCAGGACCCTGTACGTCGATCTTGCCGAGCGTCGACGCGTCGAGGATGCCGAGCGACTTGCGCGTGGCGAGACATTCGCGGGCTACCGCCGCGTCCAGGTCTTCGCCCGGCAGCGGAAAGTACCAGGGCCTGTGCCACTGGCCGACGTTCTCAAATTCTGCACCGCTTGACTCATGCCACTCGTGGACGGCGGTTTTGCGAACCGGGTCGTAGAGCTCGCCGACACTTTCGCCAGCGCAGACGCCGAAGGACACCGGCGTGTAGGGTGGTCGAAAGGTGGTCGTACCGACCTCGGGAATGGACATGCCCAGCGCCTCGGCCAGAACCGCCATGCCATTGATGTTGCCCAGCTTGCCCTGGTCGGTACCGAAGCCGAGTGCCGTGTAGCGTTTGACATGTTCGATGTTGCGATAGCCTTCGCGGACGGCCAGCCGGACATCGGCGACACTTGTGTCGTTCTGGAAATCGAGGAACTGCTTGGGACAGCGGTCCGGATCCTGTGCCGCGGGGACACGCCACAGCGGTTCCAGCGGCTTCACGGCCTGCGAAGAGGCTGCTGGAACGGCGATGTCGGGCATGTCGAAGCCTGCTTTCGCGAGCGCGACCTTGCCGGCCCGGGCACCATCTTCCAGGCAGTCCCGTAAAGACCAACGACCATTACCTGCACCCGCGGACTCACAAGCCTGCACGGCTTCACCGGGAACGAAGCAACTCAACGAGTCGTCCCAGGCATTCTTCGCCCCGGACTGTGAATGCAGGTGCACGGCCGGGCTATAGCCGCCCGACATTGTGACAAGGTCACAGGCGATGTCGATGGACTCATCGACCATGCCTTCCGTCGCGCCGTCCCAAGTCGCGATCTTCACGCCCGTGACGCGCTTCCTGCCACTGACGTTGGTCACGATGTGTCCAGGCATGACCGGTATACCCGCCGCCTTGGCCTGTTCGCCGAGGTCGCCGGCACCTGTCCTGCGGCTGTCGACGATTGCCGCAATCGTGGCGCCGGCCGAATGCAGGTCAAGCGCTGCCTGGTAAGCGGCGTCGTTGTTGGTAAACACAACGGCACGCTTGCCGGGCAATACTGCATATCGTCGGATGTATTCGGATACTGCCGATGCCAGCATGACGCCGGGACGATCGTTATTGCAAAAGATCAGCGGCCGCTCGATTGCACCCTGTGCGAGAACCACCTGGCGCGCACGCACCCGCCACTCGCGTTGTCGGATCGGGCCTTCGGTCCGCTCGGTTATGGTGAGGAAGTTCTGTGCGAAATAGCCGAACACGGTGCTGTTCTTCAGAACCGTGACGTCTTCATAGCCCCTGATTTCGGTCGCAATGGTTTCAACCCAGTTGGTGGCCGGTCTGCCGTCGATGATTTCGTCGCTGCGAAGCAATGCGCCGCCAGCCTCGGTACCTTCGTCTGCCAGGATGACTCTCGCCCCGGAACGTGCTGCAGCCAATGCCGCCATCAAACCGGCCGGACCTGCGCCGGCGACCAGTATGTCGCAGTGTGCATTGATGTGTTCGTAGCGGTCTGGGTCCGGCTTCTTCGGCGCCTTCGCGAAGCCCGCAGAGCCTCGAATGAGGTCTTCGTAAAGGTTCCAGAGGGACTGTGGAAACATAAAGGTCTTGTAGTAGAAGCCGGCGCTGAACAATCTCGAAAAAACGTCATTGATTGCGCCAATATCGAAGCGGACACCCGGCCAGCCTTTCGTCGAGCGCGCGACCAGGCCTTCCTGCAGCGCAACTTGCGTCGCGCGGCGATTGGGCAGGGTATGCGCGCCTTTGCCAATCTGCAGAATGGCGTTGGGTTCCTCGGCACCGCTGCCTATGATGCCGCGTGGCCGATGTAGTTTGAAACTGCGATTGATCAGTGACACGTTGTTGGCGAGCAGGGCTGACGCCAGTGTATCGCCGGCATAGCCCTCATAGGACTTGCCGTTGAAGCGGAACTTCAGCGGCTTCGAGCGATCGATACGCCCACCTTTGTCGAGTCGATTGACCTGCATGCGAGTCCGTCAGTCCTTTACGCCATCGCCGAGCACATAGCTCCGCGAGATGTGGTAGGTCACCGTGTCGCGTTCGACTCCGAACCAGCGCCGGCACCCTTGCGCATGATTCCATAGTTCCTGGTGCGCCCCCCGGGGATTAGTGCGCATGAACAGGTAGTTCGCCCACTCGGCATCGCTCAGCTTGTCAGGCTCGGCGGGGCGCGTGATGCCGCCTTCGCCGCCGTAGCTGAACTCGGTCTCGGCGCGCTCACCACACCAGGGGCATTCGATCAGGAACATCAGTGGGCCACCGCGGCAGCGCCGTGCTCGTCGATCAGGGCACCGGTTTCGAAGCGCTGCAGGTTGAACGGTTGATTCAATTCGTGCGGCCGGTCCTCTGCGATTGTATGCGCGAACACCCATCCGGACCCGGGTGTGGCTTTGAACCCGCCGGTACCCCAGCCGCAATTGAAGTAGAGACCGTCGACGGGCGTCTTGCTGATGATCGGACAGGCATCCGGGCAGACGTCGACGATGCCACCCCACATCCTGAGCATGCGTACGCGACTGAACATCGGGAACAGTTCGAGGATTGCCTGCATCGCATGCTCGATGGTCGAGAAGCTGCCGCGCTGCCCGTAGCCGTTGTAGGCATCGATGCCCGCGCCGATGACGAGCTCGCCCTTGTCAGACTGACTGACATAGCCATGCACGGCGTTCGACATGACCACCGTATCGAGCACCGGCTTCAATGGTTCCGACACATAGGCCTGCAACGGGTGGCTTTCGATGGGCAGCCGCAGTCCGGCCATCGACGCGACCACGCTCGCATTACCGGCGACGACGACGCCGACTTTTTTCGCTTTGATCGTGCCGCGGGTAGTCTCGACGCCGGTCACCGTGCTGCCGTTACGATTAACCCCGGTGACTTCGCATTGTTCGATGATGTCGACGCCCAGTTGGTCAGCGGCGCGCGCGAATCCCCACGCCACGGCATCGTGACGCGCGACACCGGCGCGCGGCTGCAGCGATGCGCCCAGGATCGGGTAGCGTGCATCCGGCGACGTATTGATCAGCGGGATATCTTTCTTGATTTGTTTTGCGGTAACGACTTCAGCATCGATACCGTTCAGGCGGTTGGCGTTCACGCGACGTTCGATGTCGCGCATGTCCTGCAACGTGTGGCCGAGATTGTAGACGCCGCGCTGGCTGAACATGACGTTGTAGTTCAGATCCTGGCTGAGCCCTTCCCACAGTTGCATCGACTTCTCGTACAGCAGCGACGCTTCGGTCCACAGGTAGTTCGAGCGAACGATGGTCGTGTTGCGTCCTGTATTGCCGCCGCCTATCCAGCCCTTCTCCAGGACCGCGATGTTGCCCACGTTGTGCTCTCTCGCCAGGTAATACGCTGTGGCGAGTCCGTGACCGCCGCCGCCAACGATGATGACGTCATATTCCTTCTTTGGTTCAGGACTGCGCCAGGCTTCCTTCCAGTTCCTGTTATGACTGAAAGCATTGCGGACGAGGTTTAGTGCTGAATATTTCATCCTCAGTTGTCTTCCCACAGGTCCGGGTGGTCCTGCGGAAACTGCGGCAGGCCGTCGGTCACCTCATAGTAGTCCGACGCGTCGTCGACATAGATATGCTCGTGACTGGTCAGCCCTGTCGGTGCATCGATCGTGCCCGCCCAGACGCCCATGTACTTGCCGTGGGACGGTTCCCAGAAAAGACTCGAGCCACAAACGTTGCAAAAACCGCGTCTCGCTATATCGGAAGACTGGAACCAGGTCAGGTTCGAGCCTCCCTCAATATGCAGGTATTTATGGGCAACCGACGTCGCCGCGACGAAGTGCCCGTTGGACTTGCGGCACTGCTCGCAATGACAGTACACGACTTTCTTCAGCGGTCCGTCGATTTCGTACCGGATAGCACCGCAAAGGCAGCCGCCCGTTTTGTTATCCGTTTGCGCCATTGACATCTCTTAGCCGCTCCTGATTCGGGTCAAACGGACTTTCAATGGTGACTGTCGCCGGGTAGTTCTTACCCAGAATGTCGATTTCCAGGGTAGTATCGGGTTCGGCGAGGTCGGGCCGCACCATGCTCAGTGCCAGTGACTTGCCGATACGGAAACCGTAATTGCCGCCGGTTGCTCTGCCGACGAGCTCGCCATCTTTGGTCAGGGCATTGTTGCCGAGCGCATCGGCATCCTCGATGCCTGAGACTTCGAGCGTCACCAGCATGTTGTCGTGGCCGCGTTCCTGCCAGGCAAGTAACGCCTCCCTGCCAAGGAAATTGCCTTTATCAGGCTTGATGAACCGGTCCATTGCGGATTCGTAGGCGGAATACTCGATGGAAAGCTCCGTGCCTACCATACGATAGGACTTTTCGTAACGCATCGAGTCCATCGCCCGTATACCAAATGGCTTCAGGCTCAGGTCCGCTCCTGCTTCCATAAGCGCATCGAAAATCTGATTCTGTTCTTCTATCGGATGATGCAGTTCCCAACCAAGCTCGCCGACATAATTGACCCGCATCGCGTTGACTTCGGCCCCGGCAATGACGATGTCCTGGGCTGTCAGCCAGCGGAAGGCGTCGTTCGAAAAATCGGTGTCAGTCACCCGTTCAAGTAGCTGACGCGACTTCGGTCCGGCCACGACCAGGACGCCGATGGAGTCGGTCAGGTTCTCGAATTGCACCGAACCATCGTCCGGCATGTGTTTCTTGAGATAGTCGTGATCCAGGCGCTGCAATGCACCGGCGGAGACCAGGTAATAGGAATTCGCGGATTCGCCCCGGATCGTGAACTCGGAATGTATACCGCCGTTCTGGTTCAGTGCATGAGCGAGCACCAGTCCGCCGTCTTTGGCCGGCAAATTGTTGGCGACGAAACTGTCAAGAAAGGCGGCGGCACCAAGTCCAGAAACCCGGCACTTCGCGAATGCAGTCATATCCAGCAGGCCGACGTTTTCTGTCGTGTTGGCGACTTCCTTGCAAACCGCTTCAAACCACCTCGAGCGGCGAAACGACCAGTCGTCCTCCTGCGGCATACCATCGGTCGCAAAGAAGTTAGGCCGTTCCCAGCCGAATCTCTGACCGAATACGGCGCCGAGATCTTTCATGCGCTCGTAGCAGGGCGCCGTGCGCAGTGGACGGGCGGCCGGTCGTTCTTCATCGGGATAATGAATGACGAATACGTGTGCATACGCCTCTTCATTCTTCTCGACCAGATATTCCTTCGTCGCATAGTCACCGAACCGTCTGGGTTCGACGCCGAGCATGTCGATCGTGGGCTCACCTTCAACGATCCATTCCGCAAGCTGCCAGCCCGCTCCACCGGCAGCGGTAATGCCGAAACTGTGGCCTTCGTTCAACCAGAAATTGTCGACGTCCCAGGCAGGTCCGATGATCGGGTTGCCGTCCGGCGTGTAAGCGATCGCCCCGTTGTAGCATTGCTTGATACCCACCTCCGCAAAGGCTGGCACACGGTTCATCGCCGCTTCGATATGCGGCGCGAGTCGTTCGATGTCTTCCTGGAACAGCTCGTACTCTGCGCGCGGGTCCGGGCCGTCCACGTAGCAGGCAGGCGCGCCATGCTCGTAAGGTCCGAGAATGAAGCCGCCGTTCTCCTCGCGCAGATACCATGAGCCGTCGGACTCGCGCAGGACGCCCATCTCGGGAGCACCCGCCTCGCGGCGGTTGACGAGTTCCGGGTGTGGTTCGGTAACGATGTATTGATGCTCGACCGGAATCACCGGAATATCGAGGCCGATCATCTCGCCGGTCTTACGCGCGTAATTGCCGGTGGCACTGATGACGTGTTCTGCCGTGATGTCGCCCTTGTCGGTCTGCACGAGCCACGCACCGGACGAAGTTTGTTCGAGGTTCAGCACGTGCGTGTTGCGGTAAATGGTGGCGCCGCGGTTACGTGCACCCTTTGCCAGTGCCTGTGTCAGGTCAGCGGGCTGAATGTAGCCATCGTCCGGATGAAAGATCCCGCCCACAAGACCTTCGATATTGCACATCGGCCAGAGCTTCAGGATTTCTTCGGGAGCCAGGAAGCGGACGTCGATACCGATAGTCTTGGCGGTGGCAGCATACTGATAATACTCGTCCATCCGGTCGTCGTTCATAGCGAGGCGCAGGTTGCCAACCCGCGCGAAGCCGACCGGCTGACCGGTTTCCTCCTCGAGTTCGCCATACAGATTGACTGAGTACTTGTGCACTTGGCCGACGCTGTAACTCATATTGAACAGAGGCAGCAGACCGGCGGCATGCCAAGTCGAGCCGGACGTCAGCTCCGCCTTCTCGAAGAGGACCACGTCATCTCCCCAGCCTTTCTTGGCGAGGTGATAGAGCGCGCTGACGCCAACGACGCCGCCGCCAATAATTGCGACACGCGCATGCGATTTGATTCCGTCATTTGCCATGCTTTTAGCTCTTTATAATAGGTTTATTGCCGACAGCACTGGCTGGGTGGCTAATGTAGCCGAAAGGGACTCTCGGACCAACGCCTGAAATCATTAATCCTGTCGATCCCGGGCATGGCTCAAAAGAACGGCCGGGGCTCCTGTGCAAAGAGTGCCCGGACTTTCGGCTCGAAGTGCTCCAGCGGCAGGGTGTCATAGTCTGGATCGAACGACGGCTGGTCCCAGTTTGCGCAGAAGTCCGCGCAGGCTTGGTAGTGCTTGTGGTCCCGATATCGGTCGCGCGCATCTCGGTCGCCGCCGATGAAATGGAACCAGTAGTAGCCCTGAAATATGCCGTGGTGCTTGATGATCCAGTGATTCTTCTCACTGACATAAGGCGCGAGCAGCGCTGCGGCCACCTGCGAGTGATTCGCGGGCGCCAGTACGTCCCCGATGTCGTGCAGCAGTGCACAGATGATGGTCTCGTCATCAGCGCCGTCACGTTCCGCACGAGTTGCCGTCTGCAAACTGTGGCCCAGACGGGTGATCTGATACGGGGAATCGCCATCGAGCTGCCGCAGCCAGTCGAGAACTCGATCAGCAAGTTGATCGGTTTTCGATTCCCCTTCCGCCATGATTAGGTCATAGTCGGCCTGAGCGCCATGCTCCATGGCCGTGAAGCTGACTTTCTTGGTCATGTTTCGATTACCTTCGTCGGACAAGCTGGTGTTCCTTCAGTAGTCCTGGTCCGGGAACTCTGATTTTCGTTGTTTAACGTAGTCAAGCAAAGCTTCGTCGACGGCCGGATCGAGCGGTGGGGCTTCGTAGTCGTTGAGCATCTTCTTACAAAGCCCGTTGGCACGTTGTGCGGCATCGAGAGAACCCTCGAGTTCCCATTGTTCGAAGCTGTTGTTGTCGGCAATCCGGGAACGATAGAAGGCGGTTTCGAAATGCGCCTGGGTGTGCGTGGAGCCGAGAAAATGGGCGCCGGGTCCAACTTCACGGAGAGCATCCATCGCCTGACCGTCCTCGCTCATATCGACGCCCCTGAGCAGGGTCGCAATCATCTCCGCCTGATCGGCGTCCATGACGAACTTCTCGTATCCCATTGCGAGGCCACCCTCCAGCCAGCCAGCGGTGTGCAACATGAAGTTTACGCCGGCAAGCGCCGAAGTTTGCAGGGTGTTGGCTGACTCATAAGCCGCCTGTGCATCTGGGATCTTCGAGCCGCACAGGCCGCCACCGCTGCGAAACGGTAGTCCCAGTCGACGGGCGAGCTGCGCCGCAGCGTAGAGAATCAGGCTGGGCTCGGGCGTGCCGAAAGTCGGTGCTCCCGACTGCATCGAAACGGCTGCTGCAAAGGTGCCGAAGATCACCGGCGCGCCCGGCCTTACGAGCTGCACATAGGCGATGCCCGCCAGTGCCTCGGCCAGGATCTGTGTCACGGTGCCCGCGACCGAAACCGGCGACATCGCGCCGGCCAGCAGGAACGGCGAAATCATCGTCGCTTGGTTGTGCCGGGCATAGACAGTTGCGGCGCCAAGCATGGTCGAATCGAAGGTCATCGGCGAGTTGGCATTGATCAGGCTAGTCATGACCGTATTTTCTTCGACGAAGTCGTCGCCGAAGACAATCTTGGCCATTGCTACCGAGTCCTCGGCGCGCTCCGGGTGGGTCACCGAGCCCATGAACGGTTTGTCGCTGTATTTGAGGTGGCTGTACACCATGTCGAAGTGACGTTTGTTGACCGGGATATCCACCGGCTCACAGACCGTGCCGCCGGAGTGGTGCATGCCCGGACTCATGTAGGCGAGCTTGACGAAATTCCGGAAGTCTTCGAGGGTTGCGTAACGCCGGCCGCCGTCGAGATCGTGGACGAACGGCGGGCCGTAAGCCGGCACCAGAACGGTCCGGTCACCGCCGATCACGACATTGCGCTCGGGGTTCCGCGCATGCTGGGTGTATTCTGACGGCGCCGATGCTTGGATAATGGAGCGGCACATACCGCGGGGGAAGCGGACGCGTTCACCGTCAATATTCGCACCAGCGTTACGCCACAATTCGAGCGATTCCGGAAAATCCCGAAACTCGATACCGATTTCCTCGAGGACTGTCTCGGCGTTGTGTTCGATAGTCTCGAGCGCCTCGTCGTTCAGAACATCAAAGTAGGGAATCTTGCGATCGATGTAGGCGGCTGCCGCTACCGGCGCCGCCAGTCTGGCGGCGCGCTTGGCCTCGCGGCCGGCACCCCGTCCTTTTCTTCTAGGCCTGCTGCTCAAAAGAACCCCCCTCCAAATGACTGCGTGATACCGATTTGTTGATGGTTGGCCCGGCTCAACTCCGGGATTTGCCCGGCGTGCCGGCGAACTTCCAGCACGTGAGTTTCTGTCAGTTGCAGGCCGGCTGCATTGTTATGAGCGACATCCGCCTGACCAGAAGCGACCTCTTGGCTGGCGCGGGGCCCGGTGCGGTAACCGCTTAAGAAAGCACAGAGTCGATATGACGCGGACATGATGACTGAGGATCTTCGCTCACAACAGGAAGTCTGTACTGCCAGTTTTTTCGGCAGCCGCGAGGGTTGGGGGCATGGCGCGCCTGATCCGATTTTTGTTGTTGGCCTGCCGCGTGCCGGCTCCACTTTACTTGAACAAATTCTTTCATCGCATTCGATGGTCGACGGGACGCTGGAATTACCGAATATCCTGTCGTTCTCGCAACGCTTGCGACGTTGCGGGCGTGAAGGTGAGACGGGCGGCTAACCGCAGGTACTGGCGAGTATCGGTCAGGACGAGTTTCGTGAGTTCGGCGAGGCATTTATTCGCGACACGATGATCCATCGTGCGGGCGCACCGTTTTTCATTGACAAGATGCCGAACAATTTTCGCCACATTGGTCTGATCAGGATGATTCTGCCAAACGCGAAGATCATCGATGCGCGCCGGTACCCGATGTCCTGTTGCTTCTCGGGCTTCAAGCAGTTGTTCGCGGAGGGCCAGGAGTTCACTTACAACATCGCTGATGCGGGCCAGTACTATCGGGACTATGTCGAGCTGATGGAACACTGGGACCAGGTGTTGCCCGGCTTTGTATTACGGGTGATGCATGAGAACGTTGTTGCCGACCTAGAGGCAGAGGTGCGTCGCATGCTGGAGTTTTGCGGTCTTCCATTCGAGGAAGCGTGTCTCGAATTCCACAAGACGGAGCGCTTGGTTCGTACGCCAAGCTCGGAGCAGGTACGCCAGCCGATTTACACGACCGGTCTACAGCAATGGCAGCATTTCGAGCAATGGCTAGATCCACTCAAAGCGGCGTTGGGTGATCACGTACGCCGTGAATATGGCCTTGAATGAGGGTGCTATGCGCAGGTGGCTGGAGCAATGCTGATAAACTACACGACAAACAAGAACAAGGTAGTCATTCATCTCGCTCTCACAGCGACACTCCAGAATTGATTTATCGGCGTAGTGCCATCGATGATGGCGGTGCTGGCGGTGGGAACGGGATACCGGGGAGCAGACGTTGAGTAACGACGAAACAACGCAAGACGCGAATACGGACATCGGCCACGAGGTCGGCGAACACAACATCCAGATGATGGGTCTCGACATCCATAACCCTGTTTTCATGGTGTCGGCGGTGCTGGCTGTGACGGTCGTGCTCGGCACACTGCTTTTTCTCGAGCAGGCCGCCGTTCTGTTCGCCGATGTCCGGGCATGGATTACGGTCACGTTCGACTGGTTCTTCATGATCGTGGCTAATGTACTGGTCATATTCTGTTTCTACGTGGCCTGGTCGCGTCTCGGACGTGTCAGGCTTGGCGGGCAGGATGCGCAGCCGCGCTATGGATATCCGGGGTGGCTCGCGATGCTGTTTGCTGCGGGTGTCGGCATTGGCCTGATGTTCTTTGGCGTCCTGGAGCCCGTCACCCATACAATCAATACACCAGTTGGTGTCGATCCGGCGGCGACGGAAGCGGCACGGGCGGCCGGTATGTCCGCCGCAATTTTTCACTGGGGACTGCACGCCTGGGCGATCTACGGCATCGTCGGGCTGGCACTCGCCTTTTTCTGTTTCAATCGCGGCATGCCGCTGACGCTCCGGTCGGCATTCTTCCCACTCATTGGTACCCGCGTTTGGGGCCCTATCGGACACTTCATCGACGTTGTCGGCGTGCTCGCCACCCTGTTCGGGCTGGCCGTTTCTCTGGGGTTTGGCGCGGAACAGATCGCAGGGGGTCTCAATTACCTGTTCGGGATTCCCGCCAGTAAACTGACCAAAGTCCTGTTGATTGTAACGATCATCGGTATCGCGCTGGTCTCTGTTGTTGCTGGCTTGGATCGAGGTGTCAAGCGATTGAGCGAGATCAACATGGGTATGGCAGGCCTCCTCTGGTTGTTCGTGCTCATTGCCGGACCGACTTGGGTCATCCTGTCGACAATCTTCCAGTCGTTTCTCGATTACGCTACATTCCTGCCGAGCTTAAGCAACTGGATCGACCGCCCGGATACCGCTTTCCTGCGCGACTGGACCGTGTTCTACTGGGCGTGGTGGATCTCCTGGTCACCCTTTGTTGGCATGTTCATCGCCCGCGTCAGTTACGGACGCACGGTCAGAGAGTTCATCACCTGGGTGTTGGTCATTCCGACGATCATTGGTGTGATCTGGATGTCGACGTTTGGAGGGACAGCGCTGGACCAGTTGTTTACTGAAGGTTACCGGGGCGTCGCGGATTCGGTTCCGGAGCTGGCACTCTTCAGGATGCTCGAGGGTCTGCCATTTACCAGCATCGCCTCATCGGTCAGCGTTCTTTTGATCGCGATTTTCTTCATCACCTCGGCTGATTCCGGGTCGCTGGTGATGGACATGATCACGGCGGGTGGCAAGATGGACACCCCCGTCCTGCAGCGCGTTTTCTGGTGTGTGCTGGCGGGACTGGTCGCCATGGCTCTGATGCTCGGCGGTGGCATGGCGTCGCTACAGTCGATGACGATCTCGATCGCACTACCATTCGGGATCGTACTGCTTCTGATGTGTATCGGCCTGTACCGCGGACTCCGTGACGAGCTCTAACGACACTTCAGGATTCCTCTTCCGCAATGTACTGGATTTCCTCCTCGTAAACCTGCGAGGCGGTGTGCGCGGTTGCCAGCGCGTCACCAAATGCGATGTGCTGTTCGGCCGGCGCGCTGTCGCGACGGAAGATACGAATCAGCACATACATCGCAAGCAGGAGATGGGCTACGCCGGTGAAGGCATACATGGCCGTGGCGCCGCTGACGGTCATCAAAGCCGAGGCCATGAACGGACCGGCGATTGCGCCGCCCCCGTACATCAGCAGCAAGCCGCTGGACACCATGACGTAGTCGTCGACGTCCGTATAGTCGTTGGCGTGGGCAACGGCAATGCCGTACACCGGGAAAGCAACAAATCCCCAGGCGGCGCCGATCAGATTAATGCCGACGAAGCCGAGCTGGTTGATGGTCATAATCGTGACGAGGCCGAGCGCTGCACCGAGGGATGCGACCACCATGAGGATTTTGCGGCGACCGAGCTGGTCCGAGAGTATGCCGAGCGGCCATTGCGCCAGTGCGCCGGAGGGCGAGATCCGGAACAATCGTCGCAGATCGACGTCGACACTGAGCGGGGCTCCGGAGACGGCGATTTCGATAAGACGACCGGGATCGCAGCGAGAGAAACAAGTACCGAGGCGACGGTAAAGACCTGCAGATCGCCAGGATAGTAAAGCAAAGTCATCATCTGACCGACCGCCATCATGGACAGCGTGATCATCACGTAGGTGGAGAAAACGATGCCGCGGTTGTCATTCGTCGCGCGGTCGTTCAGCCAGCTTTCGATCACGACAAAGAGTACAGCGACGCAGAAGCCGGTCATCGTACGAAAGACGGACCACGCCCAGGGATTGATGAGCAGGCCGTGCGCCAGCGGCGTTGCGGAGGCAAGTGCTGTGATGGCCGCGAACACACGAACGTGGCCAACGTTCTTGACTAGTTCGCCGCCCTTGACGCAGCCGAGCGTGAAGCCCAGGAAGTAAGTGCCGCCCATGATCCCGATGGCGAGCGTGGAAAATGACTCGAGACCTGCACGTACCGGCAATAGCGTACCGAGCAGACCTTGGCCGGTCAGCAGAATAGCGACACCAATCAGTAGTGCCGCAACCGGGGCAAGTGCGTTCTTCATCGGTCCCGGGTGTTGCCGTCAGTCTTTCGGGAGGCAGTTGATGCGCTCGCCGGCGGCGGCACTCATCTTGCTGGTGGCAGGCTCACGCAGGCCGTAAATGGCCTCTGTCCGTGCTTCGATGCTGGCGAGCAGTGCGTTGCCCAGATCGAGACCTTCGGCGCCGCTGACGCGGCTGTATCGCGTCAGGTAATCAAGCGCGAGGTCCCGCCTGCCCTGACCGAAGAGGACGTTAGCCGTATCAGTCACGATCTCCTGCTCCGCAATTAACCGGTTCTCGAACGCGGTCAGCGCCGCATTTACCTCAGGCAGGAACTCCTCCGGGCGATCGCAGGTGTAGTACATCAGGCGTTTGAAGGTCCTGCCGGCGAATTGCGTTGCTTCACGAATTTGCCAGTCGGCGTCGAGAAAGCGAGAGGCCTCACCTTTGGTGAGGTAACGGTGCTTGCCAAACTGCGGTGCGATGGCCTGCACGCCAATACGATACGGAATGAACGGTGCCGTAACAGAGCCTGTTGGCGCGACCCAGAGAATATTCATCTCGGGACGGCCATTGTTCTGTAATGCGGCAACCTGACCGTAGCCGGTTGAGTCCATCGAAATACGTGGGTCGCGTACGGCATTCATCATCATGCGAAGATTGATGGTGCCGGCATCCCGTAATTCCTGTTCCATCGCGTTACGGGGATATCGTTCTCCGGACCCGCCGTACACGTCTGTCGCATTGAACGTGTTGCCACTGTCAGGATCGAACCAGCCCTGTTCGACTGCGAACGAAATGAAGTTGGCACTGCCCATGAAATCGTCGCTGTGGCGAAAGTCGAGCGGAACTTCGTGGATATACCCTGGATAGGACATGCGCACGTCGTCCGGCCCGAGCCGTTCCGCAATCCACAAGCCTTGGCCGCCTGCGTAGTTAATCAGCACCCAACCTTCGTTCTCGTCGGCAAACATGTGCGAGTTGCCGCCGTATGTTGAATAGCTGTGCTTGTCAATCAGTGCGCCGATAATCTCGACGGCTTCACGCGCATTTCGTGCCCGTTGCATGGCGATGCGCGATAGGTCGCTGTATTGCGGTCCGGTCTGCGGGTTCGGCGTCATCTCGACAAGCTCGCCACGTGACGGTGACCAGACGTCGCGGCCAGCGACGTTGTTCTCGTTCAGGCCACCGTTCGTAAGCGGCGGTGGGAATCCCAGGTAGTCGGAGTACTCCATCGTTAGGAAGCGATAGGTGTGCGGCGCCTGCAGAATTTCGATGAATTCACCCGGCAGGTTGGCCTCCGATGTCACGCCGACGGTTATCGTTGTCCCCGGCGGATGATCTATGGCCGGAACAACTTCGAGCCAGTGGCTCGAAACTTCGTCGCCCGACCCGCCGATCATGACGCTGCCGTCCTCAGTCCGGTTCTTGCCAACATAAATGGCGTAACTTGCCCAAACGTCCAGCGAGAGAAGTAGCACTATCCCTGTACATAAGGTGAATCGGGTTTTCATGCGCGCTCCTCCCGGAATCCGCACAGTGGGAACTAGCCCCGTGAGAGATTTTGCGAACTCTGGCCAAGTTTTATCGGTCATGCAAGCCAAACGTGCCACAGTGTGGGCAGGGAGTCGGAAATGCTTGCGCCGCCGGCTTGTTTGTGAAAAAAAGTCGCCTCACCGAGACACAACAATAGACGAATACGAACGATGTCGACTGTTCCTATGATCCTGTCGCGCAGGCTGCGCAAGTCCCCATACGAGAAGCGGGCGATCGAGAATGGTGCGAGCTTTTTCTCGCTGTACAATAAGATGACTTTGCCGATGGTGTACGAGTCCTACGAGAAGTCGTACGAACACCTCTGCAAGCATGTACAGCTCTGGGACGTTGCCTGCCAGCGGCAAGTCGAAATCGTCGGTCCCGATGCCCTTCGCCTGACCGAGTTGATCACCCCGCGGGACATTTCCAAATGTGCTGTTGGACAATGTTTGTACGCGCCGCTTTGTGACGAGTACGGCGGCATCATAAATGACCCTATTATTCTCCGGCTCGCTGAGGATCGTTTCTGGTTGTCGATTGCCGACTCCGATGTTTGTCTTTGGGTAAAAGGTATCGCCTATGGTCGCGGCTTTGATGTGAAGGTGTTCGAACCCGATGTCAGTCCGCTTGCGATCCAGGGACCAAAAGCGGATGACCTCATGGCGGATGTGGTCGGTGCGCATACCCGGGACATTCGTTTTTTCTGGTTTATTGACGAAACGGTTGCCGGCACGCCGGTCAAGATCGCGCGCTCAGGCTGGAGCGGTAAAGGGGGCTTTGAGGTCTACCTTCAGGACTCGTCGCGAGGCGAGGAGCTTTGGGATCTGTTTTGGGGCGTAGGCCAGAAGTACAACGTTGGGCCTGGCGCCCCTAATCTCATCGAGCGTATCGAGACGGGCCTGAAGTCTTATGGTGCTGACATGACGATCGACACCAATCCGATTGAAGCGGCGCTGGAGTGCTACATCGATATCGACAAGGAAGCCGAATACATGTGTCGCGACGCACTTGTCAGCGTTCGCGAGAAAGGGGAATCTCGGCGGCTCGTCAATCTTTTCATCGATGGCGAAGATATGGCACCGATGCGTTCGGATTGGCCCGTCCTCAGCGAGAATGGCGCCAAAGTAGGGTTTGTTACGTCTAAGGTCTGGTCGTTGAAGTACGAGACGAATATTGCTTTTGCCATGATCGATGCACCTCACATTAGGCCAGGAACCCGGGTAACGATCGATGCAGAGGGTGATGTTCGCAGCGCGGTAGTACGCACAGACCGGTGGGAAAGCACCTGAATCCGGAGGCAGTTGACCCTATGGGGCGATGACGCCCCGCTCGACGAGGATGTCGCGAACCGGTCCGCTTGTTTGCCTGGAAGACCGGCGAACTCGAAAGCGCGATAGATTCCCTCGCCCCGTACCACAGCTATACCATCAAAAGATAAACGGCCGGCAATTGACTTCGGCGCATCGATCGACAACATTGAAACACCCTTCCCTGCTGTCCACTGGCTATCAAATAATGAATACAATCCGTTGCTTGCTGTTGACCCTGGGTTCCCTGCCGCTGTTCGCGGCCGAGCTGGAGTTTGCCGATCCCGAGGTCGTTGGATTTTCGAGTGAGCGCCTCGGACAGATCAACGACTTCGTCCGCCGGGACATCGACGATGGCCGCCTGGTTGGCGTCGTTACGATGGTTGCGCGTAACGGCAAGATCGTACACTTCGAATCTGCCGGAAATTACGGCTTGGACAACGACAAGTCGATCGATAATGACGCGCTGTTCCGTATCTATTCAATGACCAAGCCGATTACGACGGTCGCGATGATGATGCTGTACGAGGAAGGCAGGTTTCAGTTGAATGATCCGGTTGCAATGTATCTGCCGGAATTCGAAGACCAGAAGCTGCTCAGGGACGGCGAACTCGTTGATCCGGCATCTCCAATGACGATTGAACAATTGATGTCGCACAGCGCAGGATTGACGTACGGCTTCCATAACGACAATCCGGTGGATCTCGCGTACCAGGAGTCGAGGCTGGCTGACAGCAGGGATCTCGACGAGATGATAAAGCGGCTGTCGGAAATTCCGTTGCGCTTTGAGCCCGGCTCGCGTTACCACTACAGCATAGCGACAGACGTGCTCGGTGCGTTCGTCGAGCGACTCAGTGGCATGACGCTCGAGGCGTTCTTCGATCGTCAGATTTTCACGCCGCTGGGTATGAACGATACCTTCTTCAACGTGCCTGACGACAAACTACACCGGGTAGCCAGCAATCACTACTGGGACCAGGACGCCGGCAGTATGGCAGTGATTCCGGCCGCAGCCAGTCGCCCCATCCAAGGCGTTACGTTGTTCTCGGGTGGCGCCGGATTGTTGTCTACTGCGATGGACTACATGATCTTCTGCGAAATGCTTCGCCAGGGCGGTTCTTACAACGGTGTGCGCATTCTGGGGCCGAAGACGGTCCAGTACATGACTATCAACCAGCTCACCGACGAAACGCGCAACGAAGGCGCGGACGAATACCCGGGGTCGCACCTGTATCCCGGACAGTCCTTCGGTCTCGGTTTCGGCGTCGTGACGGATCCGGGCCAGGCTGGCGTCATCACGTCGAAAGGGGAATATTCCTGGGGCGGCGCTGCGAACACGAAGTTCTGGATCGACCCGGAAGAAGACCTGGTCGCCATCCTAATGACCCAGTTCCTGGGCTCACCATGGAGTGATCCGACACGCTTTCAGATGAAGGTCGCTACGTACCAGGCACTGACGGAGATCAATGCAGACTAGGCTGCGGACAAATCGGCACGCCGCCGGAAGACCAGTGCGTAGACTGCGGCGTAGATGCCGATCACGACGAGGCCCACCCACTCGATCTCGAGCGGTGTGAACTGATAGAGCAATACGAGTCCGAACAAAGCGGTCCAGTTGCCCGTGACGTACTGCCAGGTACCAAGACGTGCCACCGTCAAGCCGAGGTTCTGGGTGTACAGCCGCATCAGTGAGTCGAGCGAGTTCACGACGAAGATCACACCGACCACGATCATTGCAATGCGCCAGGCGTCCGGAATCGCGATACCACTGGAAAAATAGTAGTAAAGCACCGAGAACCAGATCGCGATCGGAATGGACGGTACGATCAGTAGTGCGAGTAACAACTGCCAGGTCTTCAGCCCGCCAATGAAGCGCGCTACGAACTGGCCGATCATGATGCTCCATGCAAACCACCAGTACAGGTAGAACTGGTGATAGTCGCTAACAGGTAACACAAAGCGGTGAATGTTGCCGAAGTACTCGCCGATATTGGCCATGGACGACGCCAGTCCGCCAAATCCCATGCCGGATACCAGCCACACGCCGGCGATCAGTGCGAAAAAAACCCATGTTGACGACAGACTCAGTATCGCGACGAAACGAATATGCGTACTCGACATGGCAGCAAACAGCACCACCAGCGCAACGAGCCCGAATCGAGCCGTGTCCGAAATGCCGTCGATGTAACTGGGCAGGTATTGCAGGAACAAAAAGCCGGTGAACGCGCAGGTGCCGACGATGACGACATTGTTGGTAAATTTGATCGCCGGAACTTCAAATAGCTTCAGTTTCGGTTCAATGATGCAGAAGTAGAACGTCGTTAGGAAATAGAAACCCCAGACGAGAAAGCCCCAGAAGCCGAACTCAAATGCCAGGGGATTGGCAAAGTCGTATGCTGGGTTGTTGGCATAAGACTCGAAGTCGACCAGCGGGAACATGATCAGTCCCACGTCTAGGCCAGACGTGAACAGAATGGCAATAAAGGTGAAAAGCGAAACGGGAGATGGTCCTTCGCAACGTAGGTTACGCCAGCGCGCGACGATGAGGAGCGACGTCAGCGTCGTGATGATGATTGCAACTGAGAGAATTTCCGTCACGGGCGGCTCAGAAGTTCCGCAGCTCGATCGTCAGGCCATGGGCCGCATATTCGTTAGTGCCCAGCCGTTCCAATGCATCGGTATCTTCACGAATCGTTAGGTCGAAGAAGTTAAGTGCAAGCTCTCTCTGCATCCGGTGTGCCAGCTCCGGATCAACCAGTTCAAATTTCGTCTCGTTGTCGAAGGTCCGAGCTTGTGTGTTCGACTTCAGGTCCCGCCGCCAGTAACCGCCGGAGACGCCGAAAGATGCGTGATTTGAATCGGCGAGCATGCCCCACACGACTGGGGCGTTAGTCGACTCGAAAGCCTGGCGTAGCAACGGGTGCGGGTTGTCGGCGCTGGGTGCAGGCAGTCCCGCCGCCTGCGCTACCGATGCGCTGAGCCCGATAATCAGGGCGTCTTCGCCGCCGCTCAATAACACGGTCGGCTTGCTTATAGTGGTCAACGGAAATGGCCCGTCGGCACTCAGCAGCACGGATTCTTCAGCTGGCGGCTTCAGGACTGCCGCCGGTAAGCCGGCTCGGGGATCGAGGTATCCAGGTGGCGCCACCGAAAAACCGGCCGTGAATCGTGGTTCCATCACCAGCCCAAGCAATGTTGTTGCGCCGCCGAATGAGCGACCCATCAGGCCGATGCGTTCGAGGTCGAGGGAACCCGGCGCGGCGCTGGAAAAACCTTCGGCATTCATGCGGCCCAGTTCATCCAACGCGACTCGCAGATCGTTTAGTCGTTCCAGTAGCGAGGCGTCGAGTTGCTGCAGGAAGCCCAGCGTATCGGGTCCGCCGCCGGACGGCGCGTAACTCTGTCCATACTGTTCTTCACTACCGTATGTGCCGAGCTCGGACAGATGCGGCATAACGCCGGCCATCGCCTCGCGAAAATCTGCATCGTTTTCGAATGCCGGGTCGTGGCCGGTCATCGAGTATGGTGAGTTCCCGGTGTGTTCCGGCGCGATGACGACGTAGCCATTTGCTGCAAGGTATTCAGTTGCCGATTCCATGTTGTAACGGCTGCCCGCATCCCCATGCGACATAACGATGACAGGCCAGGACGTATCGCTTTCAGCCACGGGCGTATCCACATAACTCGCCCGTTCGCGATGAAAAAGTGCTTCGATCGCGTCATCGATCTGCTCGACGGAAGTGCCGTCTTTGACAGTGTCAGCCGTCAAGTGAAAAAAGGTCGTCTTCGTCATCATGAGTTCATGAACGTCACGGTTACCGAAAACATAATCGCCGTAGGTGGCGCGCCGATAGTCGCCGGAGGTGGCGACTTCATGTTCGATCGGGTACCAGATCTCTGTGATGAGCGTCCGCATGCCTTCATCGATTTTGGCAACGCTATCATAGGGGCGCGACTCGTCGTGGAGGAACACGGTGCTTGAACCTGCGGCATACGGTGTGTCCCAGGTCCGTGTTGACTCGCTGACAGATGCTGGCGATTCGGCACCACAGGCGGCGGCCGCGAACAGGGGAATCAAGAATCGGATTGAGTTTTTCAAGGCGGTTCCTATGTCTCAGTTCAGGTAACGTCGCCGCGTTTCGCCGGACCGGAGCGTTGCCGTGATTGCCACTCCGGATCGATCCAGGGTTCAACGTCTTCACCGCTCAAAACATGGCCACGCACGATGTCTGCGCCTTTTTCGGCCACCATGATCGTCGGTGCATTCAGATTCCCGTTGGTGATCGTCGGAAAAATCGACGAGTCGATGACGCGCAATTTATCAACACCGCGTACTCGGCACTGCGGGTCGAGGACAGCCATCGGGTCGTCGTCTGCGCCCATCTTGCAGGTACACGACGGATGGTAAGCGCTTTCGACGTTTTGTCGCACCCAGGCATCGGTATGCTTGTCATCTCTGAGTTCGACCGCGGGCTGAATTTCATCGCCCCGGTACGCATCCATTGCCGGCTGACCGAGAATTTCACGCGTCAGTCGAAGGCAGGTGCGCCAGTCATTCCGATCTCGCTCCGTCTCGAGATAGTTGAAGTTAATCTGCGGCTTGCTGCCTGTGCAGGCATCCCGAATCCGGACCTTGCCACGGCTGGTCGGCTTGTTCGGGCCGACATGAACCTGGAATCCGTGGCCATCGAGGGCGGCACGACCGTCGTAACGCATCGCGGCGGGCATGAAATGAAACTGGATATCCGGCCAGCGAACGCCAGCGCGTGAACGAATGAAGGCGCATGATTCGAAATGATTGGTCGCGCCGAGTCCGGAGCGCGTCAGTATCCAGCGCGTGCCGATCATGAACTTGCTGAGGAGCCCGATCTTCGAATTGAGGGTTATGGGCATGTTGCACCGGTACTGGAAATAGACTTCGAGGTGATCCTGCAGGTTTTCGCCGACGCCGGGCAAATCGTGGACCACGTCCACACCGGCATCCTTCAGGACATTACCCGGGCCGATGCCCGATCGTTGCAGTAACGTCGGGGAACCGATCGATCCAGCGCAGACAATCACCTCGGCAGTTGCATTTGCCTGCTGGGGCCGACCACCCTTCGACCAGGTCACGCCGGTTGCTATCTTGCCGTCCATAATGATCCTTTCGACCAGGACGTCGGATTTGACGTTCAGGTTGGCTCGGTTTTGCACAGGCCCCAGGTACGCGCGCGAGGTCGCGCAACGCTCACCGCCACTGACCGTCATGTGCATCGAACCAAAGCCTTCCTGTTGATAGCCATTACAGTCGTCAGTCGACGGATACCCTGCCTCGATACCTGCTTCGATGAATGCTCGATACAGGGGATTTTTCATCTCGTTGCCGTTACACGTGCCGAGCGGGCCGTCGCCACCGCGCCACGTGTCTTCTCCCAGCATCCAGGTTTCGGACTTTTTGAAATAGGGCAGGCAGTCAGCGTAGCCCCAGCCGGCGGCCCCGGCCTTTTGCCACTCATCGAAATCGCAGGCGTGGCCGCGCACGTAAACCATGCCGTTAATTGATGAGGAGCCGCCGAGCACGCGCCCGCGGGGGCAGTCTATGCGCCGACCGTCGAGGTGGGGTTCGGGCTCACTCGCGAAGCCCCAGTTGAAGCGGTCCATATTCATCGGAATGGACAACGCCGTCGGCATGCGAATGAAAATACTGTTGTCCGAGCCGCCGGCTTCCAGGAGCAGTACGCGGGTGTCCGCGTCTTCACTGAGCCGATTAGCGAGCACGCAGCCCGCGGAACCGGCACCAATAACGATGTAGTCGTAATCACTCATCGTGTTCTGGCCCGGGTGATCCGGCCGAGCCTCCATGAGGCGATAAGGCCGATTACTGCGGCAAAGCCTACATAGGCAAAGAAGAGTTGATAGGCGGGGCCGGTGTCATAGTTCGTTTGCAGGTAGGCGCTGACCTGGGGAATGTAGGCATCGGAGCTGTAACCCATAATTGAGATAAATCCGATCGCCGTTCCCAGCACGCGGGTTGGCACGGGACATTCGTACAACAATGCCCAGAAAACGCCGCGTAGCCCGTAGGCCAGCAGGCCAAATGGAAAAATGAATACCCAGAGGGTCCACGCGAGGTCCGGTGTGGTCGGAATGAGTGCGAGATAGGCGCAACCCATGATTCCGGCGATGAAAAGCAGTTCCATCATGCGGACATTGCCGATTTGATCGCCCAGCATGCCGGCAAACACACCCCCGAAAGGCCGCATCCATAATTTCGTCGCGCCCAGCGCCGTGGCGGCTGCGAGCGGCATGGCGAAACCGCCGGTCTCCACGAAACTCGGGAATTCAATCGTCGCCCAAAAGATGTGATATACGGCTGTGAGGATGACGCACAGGAGCCAGATCGTTGGTTGCTTCAGGATCAGCAGCACGTCGGCCAGGTGAATTTTTTCCGATGCGGTATCGTCGCTGTTACCCGACACGCCCTTCATGAACAGCATGATGACGCCGAGTCCTGCGGCGAAAACGGTGTAAATGATAATGACATTGATCATGCCGAGCTTGCGGGTTGCAAACAGGCCGAACACGAAGGTCGCCACCGTCAAAAGAATGGCTTCGAACAGTCCGCGTGTGCCTTCCAGCGTGCCGAACATCCGTCCTTGGTCATCGCCACCGGCGAGCAAACGAAGGTGCTTGAACATCGCTGCCCAGAGAATGCCCACCCCGATTACACCCCATAGGCTGTGGATAATCAGTAGCTCGAAATAGCCCGGAATGGTTGCCCACCATGCATACGTGCCGGCGCTGGTAAACAGCGCGATGATGACCAGGGTGCGGGGCGCTACCCGATCTGCAATCCAGCCCCCGGGGATGTAACAGATAATCGAACAGATGGCGTACATTGTGCTCAGGTTGCCGAGCTGCATTTCGGTCAGCGAAAACGCATCCAGTAGTGAGGTCTTGAACAGCTGGCGCAGATAGGGTGCGCTGTATATGACTGAGGCAGCAAGCGCCAGCAGGATAACCTGCATGTAGGCGGCTAAGCGCTGCTTGTCGAATCGATCCAGCATGCTGTCCCCTGACCGATGGATTGGCGCGACATTATTGGTTGTCGTTTTGTGCGCGTTAGTGCGAAGGCCATTATTCGTACTGCCTGCCGTGACCGCAAGGTGAATCACATAAAGTGGATGATCAACGGACCAGCTTCCCCGTGATCTTTCGCATTGATTCCATGTGCGAATCAATGGAATCGGCCAGGGCAAACTGGGTACGACATCGATCCAGGTTCTGACCATCTCTCGATGTCCGAAAGTACTGGTCGCCGTCCAGGTAGTCCGTCAGGAAGCGCAGGCCCGTTTCAACGGTCAGTAGCTTGCCCGCATCCGGCATATGCGCAATCTCGTCGGGTGACAGGAAATGGCCGGCTGTGTCGAGATAACCCGCTGCGATTGCCTCGTAATAGTCCATGCGCATCGTGATGTCCTGGTTGGTACCCTGATCTTCGGCTGCAGCAGTCGCCATGGTTCTCACCATGTCGCCGAAATCAAAAAGGGCGAGTCCGGGCGTCACGGTATCGAGATCGATGACACACACGGCCTCGCCCGTTTCGTCACTGAGCAGGACATTGTTGATCTTGGCGTCGTTGTGCGCGATGCGTTGCGGCAGCGTGTCATCGTCAATCAGGCTGCAAAATGA
>JAQWSV010000245.1 GCA_029243005.1 Woeseiaceae bacterium | reverse complement strand
CCTGAGTAACCGACAGATCGACATTAAGAGCAAGTGGTTGGGTCAGGCCATTGATCCAGCCTATCCAAACAATCCACGATCAAATAATCGGCGCGTTTTCATGCGCGAATTTGAAAATGGCCTGGTGGTCGTCTTGGCCGGCCGATCGCATCTAGATGATCACTTGACTGAAACTGAGGTTGTCCATCTACCTGACCCAGGTAATGGATACGTTTGGCAACGAATTAACGGCGGTCAGGACTCGAACTGGAATGATGGCAGTGTCGTTGGCTCAACAATTAAACTGGGCTCTTCACACGCGTCAATCAGACGAAACGCGATCATCCTCAGACGAGAAACGAAAAACGATACTCAGCTCACCGCTGTACCCAAATCTCCAGGACTTCAGGTCCAGTAAATCGGTTGTCCTATAGTTCGGACATTAGGGGCCAAGAACAGAGTCCAGGCTAATAGTATTGGCCGCAAGAAGGGTTGAATAACCGGCAATTATCCATCCCGAAAAAACAGATGCGTTTTGGCCCCTTAGTCACGCGAATATCCCAGTGTGTCCAGGTTCCTAAAATGCAGGCCATTCATCAATTGCTGAGTAAAGCTGGATGTCGTGTTGCGCCAGCGATCAAGTGCATTCGAATCGATGCCCTTGCGGTCGCCGATGTCGGAGAACGACGATCCGTACTGGTCCGGTGACAGCATTTCCGTCAAGTAGTCGACTTCGAGGAAGTCGCAAAGCTGGCGAACGGAATTTTCCGGATCCAGGACCACGTCCTCGTATCTGACCAGGCGATAGTTTTCCAAACCGCGCAGCTGACGGTGCAGCCGTGCTGTCCATGCCGTCTGAATATTAATGTGTACGAATTGCTTGAAGCGCAGATACTCCCGACTGACCGCAGACATTTCCGGCATCAGGTACTTGACCGACTGCGAGGCATATACCGCCTTGGGGTTCCTTGTTGTGTGGATCAGCCTGCAGTCCGGATACCACTCGAGCAGCTTATTGGTGTAGGCATAGTGCATCGGAAACTTTGCTCCCCAGCCATTCTTTCCATTCCTGCGGGCATGCTCGGCAATAATAGCATCGAAAATATTCTTTAAAGTCAGCGGTTTATCTGATAATTGCTCGATAAGACGAATTCGATCCATCTGTTCGTCCGGACAGGTCCAGAACCAGCCGTAGGGCTTGCCCGAGTACAGAAAATCGACTAGCGCATCGAGGGCGCCTTCACGATCCAGGTCCCCGACATGATCCCGAATCGACGATTGCAAATCCTTGTGCAACCACCAGGGTGAGCGCACAAACATTTCGTCAGCGAAGTCGAGGTCGGGACTGACGGAGAGCATCGTTTTCAGCATCTCGGACCCGGTTCGGGAACCGCCGATGATGAATACGGGTGGGCGTCTTTCTGCGCTCAATCTGACTGTCCTTGTCGTTGTTCGCATTCCGGCGATTGGTCACCATGCAGATTCATTGCCGGAGGGGATGCGGGGTGGAAACGGAACTGGTCGCCTGCAAACCCATGACGAGGCCGGTGACTATCCAGATCACCGTCCATGGATCCGGTATCGCAACGAAGAAGAGGTTCACGAAAGTCATCATCATGCCAAACGTATAACCGATCATGATGCGACAAATCTCGTCGGGCATTTCCTCCAGCTTTCTACGTACTCGCGCCACCATTACTCGTAGGACCGCGATGTATAAAGCCAGTCCAATAATACCCAGCTCATACCAACGATCCAGATACTCGTTGTGCAATGACTTCCACATCCCTGCCGATTCAAAGGTATTCCATCCATAGCCAACAATGAAGGACATCGGCCATTCCAGCATTATAAGAATAGCTGCACGCCAGAGGTCTACCCGGCCGGACGAGGCTCTCCCCAGGGATGCGGATGCCGTCTTCTCAATCCGTTCCATCAGGAATTCAAAGTTCAGAATAGCAAAGGCGACGAACAGGAGAATCGCGATCAGGAACCCGATCGCAGCGAATCTCAGAACCTGGCGCATGTCCAAATAGCTGCGCAGGTAGATCACGCCCAAAAACGATCCGGTAATCACCGACAGGAAGGCACCTCGCGATCCCGTGGCGATCAGCAAAATGGCCGATATCAGCACGCCAGCCTGCCAGAACCAGCGTCCCGCCCTCGATTGCTCCGCCGGCATACAGGCGATCGTCACCGGTATCAGGAATGCAAGCAGGGCTCCGTACTGGTTCGCAGCACCAATGGGTCCCTCGATCCGGCCCTGGTGCGTACCAATGATGCCGAGATCCGGGATGTTCAGGTAGTCAATCAGCGTGACAAATGACGTTACGAACAAAGTAATAATGATCGCGCGCAGAAGGGACAGGTAGTCGGACTTGCTGTCGATACCGTAACGAAAAGCGAACATAAAAAGATACAGGTCGACCAGCTGGTTCTTTACGGTGAGCGCACCGCGAAAGATGCTGTATGTCGGGTCGGCAATACTCAGGATGCCCCAGGTCAGGGTGGCATACAGTATCATCATCCAATACGGCACATGGACGTCGAGATCGACAATTCTCAACCCGGCCGGACTGGTGACGGCACGAATACCGATCAACAGTACCAAAGAATACAGGTACAGATTCTTGGCACTGAGCCCGAGGCCGAAGCCTATACCCATGTTGGGCGTGTTGTCGATCATCAGAACGATGAACATTGAATACAGCAAAAACCGCCGTACCTTCGACGTTTCCTGTTGTACCAATGATGATGCCGCTACAGACATACCGAGTCCTCAGTTCTCCACCGGTGAATCAGCACAGGGAGTACGGAGTTTGAGTACATCCGAATATATCATCTTCCACTCTCGAGCCAGCTTTGCAGGCTCGTAACAGCTGACACTTTGGGCGGCAGCATCGCCTAGCTTCCGCACACGATCACGATCCGCGAGCAAGGTTCTAAGGCGCTGTGCAATCTCACCTACATCGCCAGGGTTCACCAGGAGTCCGTTCTGCTCATTCGTGACGACATCGGCGATACCGCCCACAGGCGTGGTAATCACCGCGAGGCCAAATGCCATCGCCTCCAGCACGCCCATCGGTAAGCCTTCCTGGAAACTCGGCAATACGAAGATACTCGCCTTTTCCAATTCTTGGGCCCGCTCTGACTCACCGATCCAGCCAAGGAATTCGACCCGGTTCTCAATGTTAAGTGCGCGACACAGTGCCTTAGCTTGTTTCACTTCGCCAGAACCCGCAAACACGAGGCGCGCATCAGGGAATGTCGACCGCACCTCGGAAAATGCCCGAATCAGGTAGGAATAGCCCTTGCGAGGAATCAGGTGTGCTAAGTACAGAATACGATCATCGGCACGGGCAATCGGTGCATCCGAATCTGTCACCTCAGGAATCGGGTTGTAGATCACCCGAATCTTGTCGGCTGGAAGGTAGGAGGACGCAATCTCAACCCAACGGTCCGACAATACGACGATGCGTTTGCATTTCTGGAGCACGAACCGGGCATATTGACCAATCCAGCCTTGCCGTCCATAGAAGTCCTTGAAGTCGAGTTCCGGGCTGTGCAGATGCCAAATTACTGGCTTGCGCCACAGCGTCGCCAGCCACAGAAATATACTCTTGCGCACAAAACTCACACCGGCTGCAGAATGAATGTGGATGAGTTTTGCACATGGCATAAGCCAGGCAGCTTGCAGAAACCCGATGATTGCCTGCCCGAGCTTCATCGGAATCGGCCCGCTCCTGTGCGACGCCACCCAACGAACATCGAACTCGGGCGACTTCTCGAGCTCGGCGAAAATCCGTTGAATCACTGTCGTCACACCACCTTCGGTTTTACGGCCGGGGCCAATGATCAGTATGCGATCAGCAGATTTACGGTTCACCGTCATTGCGATGCCACTTCTCTGAGTATCCGATTGAAGGCATCGCCGATCGGGCCCCAGCTGTACTTGTCCTCGGCAAGCTGTCGCGCCTCCGTTCGTATTGCGCGGCGGGCTTGATCGTCAGACAACAGCTGTTCGATCTCTTGCGCCATAACTGACGGTTCCGATGCGATCAGGAAGTGGCGGTTAACCTCTCCGTCGATGGCCTCAACACCCAGCGGTGTCGACACAACCGGCAAACCGACGGCAAATGCTTCGATGACTTTATTCTTGAGCCCACTGCCTTCAATCATAGGGTTGATCATGACGCCTTTTTCTCTGATAAACGCGTATAAATCTTCTACAAATCCCTCCAGGTGAATGTTCTGATGTTTCGCCAGAGTGATAATGCTGTCGGAAGCACCTTTACCCACGATATGCCAGTGAATGTCCTTGTCCGCGAGGTGGGGCAAAAACACATCCCGATAGAATCCTTCGACGGCGGTCCAGTTCGGCGGAAAATCTAGATTGCCCCAGAAGACAATAGAACGGCTGCCGGTATTTTCGTGATCAAACTGCGTCATCGCATCACTGGACACGCCGTTAGGCACAACAGCGACGCGATCCTCTGCGACACCGGATATCTCCAGCAATCGATGCTTATCCGGCTCGCCAATGGTCGTGATCGCGGCATGCTGGCGCACCATCTGTTTCTCCCGGTGCTTCTGACGAAAAAGCTGCAGTCGGTTCCTGAAACGCGTAACAGCGGGAATCTCATGACCGCGATTGACGAGGGCGCGTTCGATGGTCAGCGTGTGGCAATCGCAAATATCCAGAATCGCCGGCCGATCCAGTGAGAGCGAATACTCGCCTAGCAGCGGCGAAAAATTTACCACGGCATCAATGTCCCATTCCTGTACGCGCTGCCTCAGGTCTTTCACCGTCGAGGCAAAGTGGCTTGGCCAGGATCTTTGGGTATAACTCCGATTGGTCAGTCGCAGATGCCGTAACACGCTACGGGTTCCCGGCCCCGGAGCCGGCATTCTTCGTGACTCGATAAACGGCGGGATCCTGTCATTTTCGACGGACTCCCTGTCCTCGGACAAAGCGATGAAGTAGCAGTTGAATTCACGCGCCAGCTCCCTGCAAAGGTAATTGACGCGCAAATGGTGTCCGCTGGTCAAATCGTCGGGAAAGAGGTCGCTGATGACGAGTACGTTAGTCACAAGCTCATCGCCTCACTAGGCTTTCATTGAGTCGCGGAACGAGTATGTCTTCAAGCTGCTGCACGCGCTGATCCCAAGTATTGGTGGCCGCTTCCGCAATCCGGGCCTCCCTGCCACTGACTGAATCCGACAGCGCCTCTTCACAGGACCGGAAGAAACCATGTTCGTCAGACGCAATGGCCACGTGGTCGCGTTTTTTCTGTGCGGAGGGAATATCCTTTGAAACGACGGGCAGACCCGTCGCGAGGTATTCGTACATCTTGAGCGGACTAATATGCAGCGTTTCCTCGTTAACCTCGTACGGCAACAGACCGACATCGAGCCCTGCAACGTAAGCGGGCACGTCGGAGATATGCTTCTCACCCAGGAAATGTACATTGGGTCGCGCACGCAACGCGTTCATCGCCGATTCGCAGCGACGATCGTCGACTTTGCCGATCAGTACGATCGACCAGTCCGGATATGATGTTGCCATTCGTTCGAGCAGGTCGAGGTCCAGTCGTTTGCCGATCAGTCCACTGTAGCCAAGTCGCGGACCTGGAATCGATATCATATCCTCCGGAATCGGCGCCGATTCGGCCGCCTGTTGGAATACCTCGAAGTCGACTGCGTTTTCGACGAGATGCACATCCCGGCCGGATCCTCGCTTTGCCTGCACCAGCTCATCGGAGACCGCAACCACAACATCTGCTGTATCCAGCAATTGCGACTCATCCGCCTTCAGTCTTTTTCGCCGCACTTCGTCGACCAGGGTGTAACCTGAATACTCATCGACAACATGATAGACGGACAGCACCTCGTTTAGTCGGCCAATGGCCTTCGCGTGCGCGGGGATGGAGGTCCACAGGATCGGGTAACGAATACCCATATTGTGAGCCGCATTAGCAACTGCCCGGTACCAGCGGTCTTCCGTTACCGTACCAAGCACGCCAAAACCCGAGACGAGGTGGTACTCGCGGCTGCGGAACACGCCCAGATTCGTGCCGAGACGCTCAACGGCGGGGCGACCGATGCTGCCCATGATGCGCCGCAGGGGACGACCTTCCTTACGCAACTTCTTGAGCTTCTGGGCCGGCTGAACGTAGAGCACCGGTATGCTTGCCGCAAACCGGGACATCAGCTGGTGCCGGTTCCGCCACATCCCTTCCCAGGGCGACATGCCGAGATATATCATGCCCGCGCCATCAGGCCACCGACCAGTCACTGTTTCACCCGAGATTTCTGGAGCCAACGCCATGTTTTTCCTGTATTTTCTAATCATCAGTCAGGCACGAGGATTCATTCTCCGGGCCGAGCCCCGCCAGCGCAATACCCTGGAAAACGGTTTCGGAGAATCGTGACCTCGGTCACATTCTTCGCCTGTCCTGGCTCACACATCCGACTATCCTTCGCTGCCACTGGCACCGTATAGTCTGCGGTGTGCAAAACAGTAAAAACATACGCTTGGCTGTCTACGCGCCGATATTCACACGGCCGACAGAAACCTTCATTTACGACGCTACCCGCGAGCTCGCCGATGGAGGCACGGAGGTCGAGATTTTCACGGCCTCATCTCCGTTACCCATCGAGCGCCGATTCGCGCCAATCACGGAAGTGCCAAAGCCCGGCAAATGGAGTCCGGGACGAATTCACCGCCGATTGTTACGACCCATCAACGGTCGTCCCGAGGGTAGCGAAGCCGCACAAATGCAGCGAGACCTATTGCAGCGCCAACTGGCGCGCTTCAAGCCTGACGTCTTGCTCGCGAATTACGGCCAAAGCGGCGTACTCCTTTCAGCGTTGGCCAAGGAAACCGGCATACCGTTATTCGTCAGCTTTCACGGCGTCGACGCTTCACGGCTGGGTCGTAACCCCGACTGGCAGCGACGATACCGGCGAATGTTCACCCGTACGGCCGTGGCAACCGGTCCGTCGGAGTATGTGCGCCAGAGACTGATCGCTCTCGGTTGTCCGCCTGAACGCGCACATATTCTGCACTACGGCATTCGGACGGATCGTATCCACTACATTGCACAGCGACGCGATCCCGAGATGTTGGAGGTGCGCTTCCTCTTCGTCGGCCGGCTAGCTGACAAGAAGGACCCAATATCCCTTCTGGAAAGCTTTCGTCTCGTGGTCGATTCGCTGGTTGACATGAGGCCGACGCTTACGATCGTTGGTGACGGACCGCTTCGCGATGAGGTGGCGACCAAAATTAGCGAGCTCGATCTCGACGACTTCGTCCACCTGACCGGACGCCAGACGCACGAGGAAGTCATTCAGCATTTCGCAAATGCGCACATCTACGTGCAGCACAGCGTGATCGCACCAAATGGCGATGAAGAAGGCCTGCCGGTATCCATTACCGAAGCGCTCGCAGCAGGACTGCCCGTCGTATCAACGCGACACAGCGGTATTCCTGAAGCAGTGCGCGAAGACGTATGTGGCTTGCTGGTAGACGAGAAAGACGTCAAAGGCATGGCTGGCGCGATGATTCGCCTGGCCAGGGAACCCGGTACCTGCGATCGTTTTGGCGCCGCCGGCCGCCAGCTACTCGAAGCCGAGTTTTCGACACCGGTTGTTCAGGAACGGTTTAAAGAGTTATTGCGAACAGCGATGTCAGCCTGAATTAACCCTTTGGCGCAACCCAGTCAGATTCCGATTCAGACCAAGTCCGTACGACGCGAGCCGGTGCGCCAGCTACGATGGACCTCGCCGGCACATCTTTGTTAACCACGCTGTTCGCGCCCACAATGGCGTATTCGCCCACGTTTACGCCCGGCATAAGGACCGCATGCTCCCCGATCCAGCTACCCTTCCCGATACGGACCGAGGCGATGTCGTCCAGTGGCTGATACTTGTAGGGAATATCAACGCTCCGTCGTCCATGAGCATGATCACTAACAAATACGTGTGACGCGAAGATCACATCCTCCTCGATCACCACGGACTGCACCGCAGATATCGTCAGGTACCCCGTCGCGGACACCCGGTCACCTACTTCGATTGAGGGATTGAACGACTGGACTTCGGTGCGGGGTGGCAAGTCGGTCAGGAATTTTCCCGGGTATCGCTGAATCGCATTGATCATACAACCGGGTCCAAGCGATACGTTGTCGCCCATCATAATATGTGCCGCATTGATAATGCGTGAAGGCGATTCGATCTTGAGTCCCTGCGGCTCATTGGCGAACGATGGTAATTGCTCGGCATCCAGCGTCTTTTCAGCCTGTCGAACCAGACGGGCAATCCGCAGCCCGAACCATTGTGTCAATTTTTTTCGCATCGTTTCCTATCGTCCTTGCATCCGGTTTTCACGGCTCGATTCGCCCTTCCGAACATTCTGTTTGGTACCACTCCAGCGTCTGTCGCAGTCCATCCTCAACGATGGTGCCAGGGGACCAGCCTGTCAGTTCTCGCGTGCGGACAATATCGGCTTTGCACTCGGTTTCAAGCTTACGATCCGCAACGACACCGATTTCAGGTTGCACTGTATCGCCAGCGCTCTGGCAGATCATATGCGCGATGTCGCCTGTCGTCACAAGCCGCCCGGTACCGATATCGACCAAGGAACCGTCGTCCGGCCCTTTATCCAGCAGAGCCACCAAACCATGGGCAACGTCCTCAACGTAAATCCAGTCGACCCCGCGAGTCCCGCTCATCAGCTCCGGGTTACGCCCGGCGATCGTCGACAGACAAACGTAGGGCACCAGCTTCTGCAACTCAACCTGACCCGGTCCGTACACCATAAAGATGCGGGCGGTCACCGATCGTGTGCCATAGAGCGAGTGGAACATACGGGCATAGCCGGTCGCAGCCCATTTGGAGGCTGCATATGGCGATGTTGGTATCGCCGCATCATCCGCGGCGGCGGGCTGCTCCAGAGAACCAGCGATAATGGTCTTATTGACCGACTGCGTTTCACAGGCGAGCAACAGGTTAACTGTCGTCAACAGATTGGCCGCGAACGTTACCGGTATCCACTCTGGTTCGCGACGGGCGACGGAACAGCCCGCTAGATGGATGACGTAGTCCGGCTTAATGCGAGCGACCACTCCCCTAGCGGAATCAGCGTCCGTGAGATCCACAGCGCTGTATTCTGTCCCTTCGGCTACCGTGGCCGTCTGGCTGCGACCGAGGCCGTATACGCACGCACCCAGATGCAACAGGTGACGGCAAACAGCATTACCGATGAAGCCCCCTGCCCCGGTGACTAGGATTTTCTTATCTTTGAGTATCTGGTTTGTCATCTGGTGGCGAAGTTCAGATTGCTGTTTTCCGGCCGGCCATACGATAGCTGGATTCTTGTTATCACCAGTATACAGCGCGATTCGCCGACGAAGCCGTCGCAAGCGTGTCGAAGCCCTGTTTTGAGACAGGGTTAGCAATACCGGTAGTGAACCGTTCGCTGGACACCCGGTCGGCAGTCAATCAGTATTCAATGACGAAAAAGAATTATCGCATATGCTATCTGAACATAATCATCCAGAAGTGTCTGCCATTGTTGCGGCCCACCCGGACGATGAAATTCTCTGGTTCAGTTCGATTCTTGCCGATGCTGGCAAGGTCATCCTTTGCTTTGAGGACGTCCCGGGCAATCGCCACTGGTCAGACGGTCGTCGTGCGAGCACCTCGCAGTACCCTTTGCCTCAGCTGGTCAATATTGCGCTCAGTGAAGCCGATGTCTTCCATACCATCGACTGGTCGAATCCGGTGCCATCTGCGGAAGGTCTCGAAATTCCGGGGGACTCGAGGGCCGGACGGGAGTATGCCGACAACTTCAGGCAACTGGTGAATCGCCTGCGTGATGAACTCGACGGATGCAGCAACATATTCACGCACGCGCCGTGGGGTGAGTACGGTAATGCCGAGCATATCCAGGTCTTCCGTGCCGTCATGGCGGCCGCTGAGTCATCCGCTTGCAGGGTATGGGTACCGGGCTATGTCAGCAATGCAACCATTGCGCTGATGACAGCATCCGAAGGCGAGCTCGGCCGAGATGTCATCACATTGCCAACCAATCAGGCACTCGCCCGTGATATCGCTGCACTGTATAAGGCTAACAATTGCTGGACCTGGTACAACGATTATCAATGGCCTGCTCAGGAGTCTTTCCGGGCTGTTTCGACGGAATCTGCCGATGATGGTGCCGTCTGGTCTGTGAACCACATCAAGATTGCACCGCCAGTGCCACCCCGGCAATCACCAGACCTGATCAGGCGTCTGACCAGGAAGTTTCAGCGACTCTTAAACCGCACGGAGGCAAGTCGTGGCCGTTAACCAGATTCTGCGCAAATTCGGCCTGGAGCTGAAACGATACAAGCCCGAGCGATACATGCAGCGTGTCACCATAGATGCTGAAGGCGAAAAACGCGGGACAGCGCTCGTTGCCTACATCGTCGAGCCGTTTCTCGGTGACGGTGAAACCGTCAACAACAGCCACACCCATCACATCGAGTCCGTCATGATCGTAAAGGCATTGACACAACTCGGCTTCGAGGTCGACGTCATCGACTACCGAAACGCGAACTTCATACCCGATAGACAGTACAACCTGTTCATCTCGGCGAGAACCCATTTAGCAAGGGTTGCCAAACGACTTAACGACGATTGCATCAAGATTGCACACCTAGACACGGCACACTTCCTTTTCAACAACGCATCGGCCTATCGGCGCCTGCAGGATTTGAAGGACCGTCGTGGCGCCGCGGCGGACAGCATGAAGCGTATCGAGGAAAACTGGGCACCGGAAATCGCTGACTGCCTGGCGATTCTTGGCAATGATTTCACGCTGGGCACCTACGCTTACGCAAAAAAACCGATGTACCGGCTGCCAGTTCCGACACCCTATCGGTATGACTCGCCGGCCGACAAGGACTTTACGGACGTTGCCAGAACATTCCTTTGGTTCGGCAGCGGGGGGCTAGCCCACAAAGGACTGGATCTGGCGCTCGAAGTCTTTGCCGATTTGCCGGACTTCAAACTGATCGTCTGTGGCCCGATCGAGGCACAGTACGAGCGACAATTTGTCGCCGCCTACAACAACGAGCTTTTTCATCAGGATAATATCGAAACTATTGGCTGGATCGACGTGAGTAGCGACGAGTTCCGCGTACTCGCCCGTCGCTGCGTCGGGCTGGTTTATCCTTCCGCATCTGAAGGTCAATCCGGCGCCGTCGTTACGTGCATGCAGGCCGGCCTTATACCCATGGTCAGCAGGGAATCTGGCGTGGACGTGCATAATTTTGGCACCGCTCTCCCGGACTGCCGGCTGGATACGCTGCGGAACGCCATTGTACGACTCAGTGAAGAAGCGCCTGAGGCGCTCAAAAGGCGTGCGGTGGAAAGTTGGGAATACGCACGATCACATCACACGACTGACGCATACCTGGCAGAGTATCAACGGATGATCGAATCGATCTTGGACCGTCAGTCTAGGTAACTCAGTTTTTTCATTCCGGGCCGGAAAGCAGCCTCGATCTTTTCGATCACATCGGCCGACATTTCTACCTTCCAGCTATCCGTCTTGCCTTTACGCACGAAGAAACCTCTGGCGCCCTTTTCGCCGCCATACGATTCCGCACCTACGGTCTTTTCCTCGCTCCGCATGCTGTTGAAATCGCCGCGTC
Source organism: Woeseiaceae bacterium (assembly GCA_029243005.1). Lineage (GTDB taxonomy): Bacteria > Pseudomonadota > Gammaproteobacteria > Steroidobacterales > Woeseiaceae > SZUA-117. The sequence goes on along the minus strand of JAQWSV010000245.1, from coordinate 1,161 downwards.
GCACAGCCTCCTCAATCAACTCAGTCGATGGCGACAACCCGGCGAACGCAGCTAGGTCGCGCAACACCGCACCACGATCTGCCTTCAAGTCTTCGTAGCGGACGATCTTCACGGGCTGGCGCTCGGCACGCCCGATCCATTCTTCCAGTTTGGCATCCCAGCGCGTCTGGAAAGGTTCTAACCTTGGTATGCAACCGTGTTCCAGCATCTCGTCGACGAACGACTCGATTGGCCAGTCGCTTTCGCCGGTGTCGTGCACGCAGTGGTGATAATAAGACAGCAGAACCGAACGCGGATCTCGGACGATAAAGACCGTGCGCGGGTACAGTTCGGCGAATCGCGGCCCTTCATTACGAAATATCCGTGGCGACGGCATGTCCCCAAACTCACGTATCACATGGTCGCGCGCATGTATGGTCGGTGCATACTGGCCAATGTTGGCGAGGTTAATATCGCGGCCCCGATCGTCTCTGACGAGAATCGCCAGCATGTAGGTCAGCCAGGTATTGCCCGACTTTGGATGACCGACAACAAAAAGATCATCCTGACGAATGCAATCCGCAAGCTGGCGATGTCTTTCCGCCAGATGCCGCTGCTTGCGCCGTTGCCGAATCCAATTCTTGAGAAACCCGGGTGCCCATTGCTTCAAACCACCGGCAACTTCCTTGCGCTCGGCATCCGTCATGACTTCGGATTTCGATGTTCCGTCGACCACTGAAGCAAAGGTCGAATCGCACCGGAAATATTGCCGATGTAGTCTCCGCGAGCCGAGTCACCTTCCAAGTTATCGACCACCTGGAATGCCACTGCTTCTTTCACATGGTATTCGAGACGTCGGCGCGGCTCCCACTCCCAGAGTGCGGTATTGACCGACATGGTCCCTTCGGCCAGCAGATTTCCCGGAATCTCAGCGCGACAGACGTATCGGCCGGCCGGCCGCTCCTTGCCACGCCATTCCGGATCGAGGTCCATTGCAGTAAAGAGCTGAAAACCCTCTTCGTTCGACAATGAGAACGATGGTGTCAGTACGTGTCCGCCCATCAGACATTCGAATTCAATCTGGACGAAGACTGGTTTCCGGATATCGATCGAACTCCGGTGCTCACCGACCTCGTCACGAATACTGATCGAGCGCAGGCGCGCGATGTCGGCACCCGGCGC
>JAQWSV010000224.1 GCA_029243005.1 Woeseiaceae bacterium | reverse complement strand
ACCACCGTGCTGCTCAGCCATTACCTTCGTCAGCGCCGCCGTCAACGTCGTCTTGCCATGGTCTACGTGACCAATCGTGCCTACGTTTACATGTGGCTTATTTCTCTCAAATTTCTCTTTGGACATATCCCTTATCTCGTGACTTCTGTCTAAACAAAACTCTTTTCCGATTGCACCTAAGTGGAGCCCACACCCGGATTTGAACCGGGGACCTCTTCCTTACCAAGGAAGTGCTCTGCCCCTGAGCTATGTGGGCTTAACCTGCGGCAATCCGCCTTCCAGTTTCTAAAGCACAACCTTCCGTTCTTGGAGCGGGTGATGGGAATCGAACCCACATCATCAGCTTGGAAGGCTGAGGTTCTACCGTTGAACTACACCCGCCTGTTTTCTTTTGTCCGGGCCTCGAAATCCCTTTATCAAGGCGTGCAAAAATTCTGACAGTCGTTTTCGTCAAACCGTCCGAATGTCAATTTCATTAATGTTGCTCTATCAGCAAGCGCTACCCGCTCGAGGCTGTTCCCTTGCTCCCCAGACTGCATCGCTCGGGTCATTTCAAACTAGCCGGCGGCCGTCACAAATCTACCGCCAGGCTGACCTGCTATACTAGTCTGATAAAATCACCACCTTCCACCGTCTGAAGCAAAATCTGGTGGAGGGGGTAGGATTCGAACCTACGTAGGCATAGCCAGCAGATTTACAGTCTGCCCTCGTTGACCGCTTGAGTACCCCTCCGCGGACGCAAGCCGGCTATTGTCTAATCGTCTCCCCGGACTGTCAACAGCTAAACCACTGTTTTTCCGTTGGCCCGTATCTGGCTAAATCGCGCTGCATCCCTTGTCGTACGGGCCTATCGCCCTTTAGATCAGGTCATTAAAGACCTAGCGCCTGCCCTCCCCGGATTTCGGGAAGGACACGCCCGGTTGGTGAGGGAAGACCTTTAGTGTCACGGCAAGACTCGGCGTCAGATCATATCGTTTAAGGCCCAGTGCCACGGCTCATAAACGAAGCCATACAGATTATGGCGCGGATACGTCATCGAGAAGCCGAATTCGGCCGCGCGCCGACCGAGCCACTCGAACGCCGCCGAACCTTCGAATTCCTCCATCAGCGGCCGACTGCCCGGGGCCGCGATATCCACCGCGCAACCAGTGTGATGCTGGCTGTATCCGGGCGCCGCATTGACTTTAAGGATGTCACCGATTCTTTGACCCGCCTCCAGTTTTCGACGAATAATACCTGCTTGGTATTCAAAATCGCGGAATCCCGATACGATCAATAATGGAATCTCTTCAACTGCCGCTGCTGCCACCATTTGTTGCCAGCTGGCCGCAGCATCCGGCCGGAGCCGCTGCATGCGGCCGACGGGATTCGGGCCGACGTCCACCAGGTCAGACGTCTCCTCGTAAAAAGGCGGCATTCCACTGGCAGCGTAGTCATCCGGAATACCGAGCTCTTTGTGTAATTTTTGACTGGTTTCGTTCAACATGCGTCTGGCTATCGGGTGTCACGGCCATTCCGGCCGATGGTCGGCGATTGTCCCACAACGAGCAAATCGCTTGGTGACGGATTCGTCGATCTGTGAAAATCGCCACGATACAGCCTACCGCCAAACATCATGGGGAAAGCATGCCGAAGGACGAAATATTCAAAGATTCTGACGCCGACCCGGGCAGCTTTGAGTTCAACGAATCCGTCGCCGAGGTTTTTCCGGACATGCTGCGACGATCAATCCCCGGCTACGACGCGTCCCTCGAGGCCATCGGGACGCTGGCACACCGCTACGTGTCTCCAGGCACACATTGCTATGACCTGGGCTGCTCACTCGGCGCCGCCACCCTAGCAATGCGCCGGAACATTGCGGGACGAAATTGCCACATCGTGTCGGTCGATCTTGCGCCGGCGATGGTCGAGCGCTGTAGAAAGCGTATAGACGAGGGTCACTCGGACACACCCGTTTCCGTCGAGACGGCAGACATTCGCGACATCGAGATCAGGAACGCGTCAATGGTCGTCCTTAATTACACGCTGCAGTTCCTGCCTGTCGAAGACCGTATTGAGATGATACGTAAGATCCATGACGGCCTTAACCGAGGCGGTGTGCTGTTCCTTTCCGAAAAGGTAGCCGACGATGATCCAACCGTGGAAAGCTTGTTAGTTGAATTGCATCATGCGTTCAAGCGCACCAACGACTATTCCGATCTGGAGATTGCACGGAAGCGCTCGGCGCTCGACAAAGTACTGGTCCCGGAGACGATAGGGATTCATCTCAATCGACTCGAAGCAGCTGGATTCCAGCACCGAAGCATTTCGCTAAAATATTTCAATTTCGTATCAATACTCGCCATTCGCTGACGATGCTTGACGAAGAAACACTGAGTTCCGACCTTGCCTTGCTCGATCTCGGCGCCTGGGAAGCCTCGATGCTACCCCTCATTCGTGAGCGCCTAGCCGACGGCGCGCACGGAAACCTTGCTCGCTGGAAGACCACGCTCGCTGCATTACCGGCCGGGGAACTGGACGGCCAGGACCCCGAAACGGTAGCGACACAGCTACGGCAGCTGTCGCCATGGCGCAAGGGGCCATTCGACGTGCACGGCATCACGATCGATGCCGAGTGGCGATCCGACCTCAAGTGGCAGCGGCTAGTAGATCACATTGCACCACTGCAGGGCCGGCGTGTGCTCGACGTAGGGGCCGGCAATGGTTGGTACGCGCTCCAGGTACTGGACGCCGGCGCCGACATGGTAATCGGGATCGATCCATCGGTCTTGTTTGTGGTCCAGTTCGAAGCAATCCGAAAGCTTAAGTCGGTGCGTTCTGCACACGTTTTGCCGCTGCGACTGGAAGACCTGCCACCGGCATCACATGCATTTGATACCACCTTCTCCATGGGCGTCTTGTATCACCGCCGCGATCCGCATGCGCATCTGTCTGCGCTTTGGGAAACCCTGAAGTCAGGCGGCCAGCTGGTTCTCGAAACCCTGATCCTGCCGGGAGAAGAGCGGCAGGTGCTTGAGCCCGATGACCGATACGCACGTATGCGTAACGTCTGGCATTTGCCGACCATCCCCGTCCTAAAGGACTGGCTGGACAACGCCGGATTCGAAGACATCGACCTGATCAATCTCAGCGCCACCACGACACGCGAACAACGCAGCACGGCATGGATGACTTTCGAGTCACTCGCGGAGGCTCTTGACCCAGGGAATCCGGAGTTGACCGTGGAAGGGCTGCCTGCGCCGTTGCGCGCGATCTTCTGCTGCCGCGCACCGTAGCTTCTGACGAAACAGTGCTTGACTAAATGCGTGCCACTTCCTAAATTTCTGTCAAGACTGAAATAAGAGAATAATATGGACCTGACACCGGCTGTCGAAAAATATGTGCTCCACTGGGGAGAAATGGGGACGCGTTGGGGCACGAATCGCACGGTCGCGCAGATCCAAGCATTGCTCTATTTGTCTCCCCGGCCGCTACGCGCAGATGAGATCGTGGACCTTCTTTCCGTTGCACGCTCAAACGTCAGTACCAGCATTCGCGAACTGCAAAGCTACGGCCTCGTAAAGATGACGCATATGCTCGGTGACCGTCGCGATTACTTTGAGTGCCTGAGTGACGTGTGGGAGTTATTTCGGGTCATTCTCGAGCAACGCAAGCAACGGGAATTGAATCCGACCTTGTCCATGCTGAGAGACGTCGCGGTCGAAGTCGGCGACGAATCAGAAACTGACCCGGTGACTAAGGAACGGATTCAGAACATGCTGCAGTTTGTCGAAAGCACCAGCGACTGGTACGAGAAGATTCAGGGCGTACCGACCCCAACGCTGCAGAAACTGATGAAACTCGGGACCGGCATTACGAAGGCGTTACCGTCGAAGAAATAGCGGTTTATTTCCGCCGCAGCTTGGTTCGGCGGCCCTTAAGTATCGGACGCGCAGATACCCGAGGGAACTAACGAGCAATCAGCGGCATGTCAGACTTCATAGTTCATCCACAGACAATCAATGCCATCGAGAAAGACATGGATTAATAGGCCGATGCCGATCAGTCGCGTCTTTGACCAAGCGGCAGCAAGCGCATAAACAAGAATCACCGAGTAGTGATGGAGCGGGTGAAAACCGATGCTGCAACGGGCCGGATCGTAGATTGGATCAGCCAGCAGATGGTCTAGGTCGATCAGCATCGTAGCCATCATGATCAACCAAGCCCTCAGGAAGGTACGCGGATAATATCCCTTTGCAATCGCGGCCGGCAAAACGAAGTGCAGGATCATGTGAATGATGGGACGCATCACGATATCGACCACTCTATGGTGCGCTGAAAGGGCCTACGGCGAAAGCAAGACAAGGAAACTGCGGTCGTAAAAACGCAGTATGCTCGTCCGGTACATTAGGCTTTTGAGACCGCAAATGACGCCGTATTGTGCCGCATGAGGTTCGTTTCAGCCTAGTGCAGAAAAAAGCCGCCCTAAGAAGGGCGGCATAGTAAGCAGAAGGTGTGTCAGGCGCCGATCAAGCGTGATGGAAGCATTAAGAACCTCCCTGTTCTTCGAATCTCCCCGGCCAATCGTTATACCAGCGAACTGCAATCCGGCTGACGGGTCCCCGTGCTGTCCAGGCAAACGGGCCTTCGTCAAACATGAGCGCGTGATGAGAGGTTACACGCGTTGCTCACTACCGCACATGCGCTTCCTGCATGGCTGTCATGCCGATATCGCCCGTGAGTTACACCCCATCTCCGTGCGTACCGATGTGGTACGGCGAAATGCTACTACATCTTGTGCTCGAAGGCGACATTTACCCAATATATAGTTGGGGTTGCTCGAAATTGGACAAAATCAGCTATTCTGTCCACAAAATTAGAGGGAAGACTCCATGTCAGACAGTTTCGTGGTCGACAAGACCAATAAGGTTCGCCAGCTGAATGAATACGCCCGCTACGATCGCAAGACCGTGTTCGGCATCCTCGACGCCGGCCTGGTCGCGCATGTCGCCTTCATACAGGACGAAGGTCCCGTTATCGTACCGATGATCTATGGCCGCGAAAATGACACGATCTACCTGCACGGCGCCCGCAAGGCCCGAGTTATCCGGCTGCTCGAGAAGACCGACCGTGCCAGCATGAATGTCACGCTGGTCGACGGCATCGTCTACGCACGATCAGTATTTAATTCTTCAATGAACTATCGCTCGGTGACAGTTTTCGGAAAACCGGAACTCGTCGAGGGCCATGACGATAAACTGGAAGCGATGCACCACATCAGCGAACAGGTCATGCCGGGCCGCTGGCACGAGGTCAGGGAATCGCACGAGCGCGAGGTCAAGATGACCGGCGTCATCAGGCTCGCCATCGAGTCAGCCTCGGCAAAGGTGACCGAGGGCCACCCGGACGATGAGGAAGAGGACTACGACATCCCGATCTGGGCGGGCGTATTGCCCGTGACGACGGAGGTCGGTGCTCATATCGACGGTGACCGACTGATCGAAGGCGTCGAGGCGTCCGATATTGTCCGGCGCATGGAGAATAGAAAACTCTGAATCGGGATCGAGGTAGCCGGTCTTCAGCCAGGTCATGGTATCTTTCTTCGCTATCAAAGTCGCGTAGTCCCAGTCCTGCAAACGTCGCCAGCCCTCCTACTTCAGTGGTCGGCCACCCTAAATCATGGCAACGTTTACGCTTAGCATTCTCGCACCTTCCAGTGCACCGAGACGGAATTCGGCGACGGCCACATACTCTGGTCTCGCTCCGCCCCGTCAAGTGTTCTGAAGCAGCTGGCTGTTCTCAAGTTCCAGCCGGAGCAGCGCCTCTTTCGTCGGCAGGCCGCCGCCGAAGCCGGTAAGATCTCCGCTCGCGCCGATCACACGGTGGCAAGGAATAATGATGGGAATCGGGTTGCGCCCGTTTGCTGCACCGACAGCCCTGACTGCCCTGGGTCGACCAATTCGTTCAGCGATGTCGCGGTAGGAGCAGGTTGTTCCATAATGGATCTTCTGCAATTCCTCGAGAACCTGTAACTGGAATTCGGTGCCGGTTGGCTTAAGTGGCAAGTCGAATGTCTTGCGTTTGCCCGCAAAATATTCGCCAAGTTGCCGACGCGCCTCCGAAAATGGTTTTTCGTTGAATATCCAGTCCGGCTTCGGATCCAGCCGCATCGGCCCTTCCGGAAATCCGATGAACGAAAGTCCGTCATCGTCGCCGCCGAGTAACAAATCGCCGATAGGTGTTTCCAGGTAACAGTAATACATCCGACTATCCTCCGGAGCCTTCAAGTGAGCCCCACGAGAACATAGCAGTGCAGACTGCGCCAGTATTCCGCTCCGCTAACCAGAACTTTTAGCATTACACTACCCGGTGGAGAAGTGGCGCTGAGCAACCCAAAATCCGAACCCGGAAAGGCGTCCAGATCTTTCATTGCCCTCATGCAAACGTATACCGTTGTCCACTCGCCAATCCCTTTGATCGGGAGAAATGCCTGACGGAAGTCAGCAGCTTGTGCCAGTCTAACGGTTGTGTGTACAACAGCCGCAAAACGGTCTACTGGTCGATACCACCCATGCACATGTACTTAATCTCGAGATAATCGTCGAGGCCGTACTTGGAACCTTCCCGGCCCTGGCCGGATTCCTTGACGCCACCGAATGGCGCCATCTCGTTGGAGATAATGCCTTCATTGATGCCGACTATACCGTACTCCAGTCCCTCACCAACCCGCCAGATGCGACCGACATCGCGGGAATAGAAATAACATGCCAGACCGAACTCCGTGTCGTTCGCCATTTGTATCGCCTCTTCTTCGGTGCTGAAGCGGAAGATCGGCGCGATGGGGCCAAAAATCTCCTCGCGAAAGACGCGCATATCATCTTTAACATTGGTCAGTACCGTCGGCTCGACAAAGCAGACGCCAAGATCCGAACGGCCACCACCGACTGCAACGTTTGCGCCTTTGGCAACCGCGTCGTCGATAAACTCCAGCACATCGTTTGCCGCCACTTCGTTAATCAGCGGCCCTACGGATACGCCGTCCTCCGCGCCGTCACCCAGCTTGAGTTCGGCCGTCGCTTTGCTGAGTTTCTCGGTAAATTCATCGTAGACACCTTCCTGGACAAGGACGCGATTTGCGCATACACAGGTCTGGCCAGCATTCCGGTACTTGCAGATGATCGCACCCTTGACGGCCTCGTCGATGTCCGCATCGTCAAAGACGATGAACGGTGCATTTCCACCCAGCTCCATCGACGTCCTCTTTACAGTTTCCGAGCATGCTGCCATCAGTTTCTTGCCGACGGGCGTCGATCCGGTGAAGGTAAGCTTCCTTACGGTCGGGTTCGACGTCATCTCCCCACCAATCTCAGAGGTACGACCGGCAACGATGTTGATCATGCCGGCCGGCACGCCAGCACGCTCGGCAAGTTCCACAAAGGCCAGCGCAGACAGCGGTGTCGCATTGGCCGGCTTGCACACGACAGCACATCCTGCAGCCAGAGCCGGCGCAATCTTGCGCGTCAGCATCGCGTTGGGGAAATTCCACGGCGTGATACAGGCAACCACGCCAACCGGCTGCTTGATTACCACGATGCGCTTGTCACCGGACGGCGCCGGGATTGTGTCACCGTAGATTCGCTTGGCCTCTTCCGCAAACCACTCGATGTAACTCGCACCGTAGGCAACTTCGCCGCGCGCTTCAGCAAGCGGTTTACCCTGCTCGGCCGTCAATATCTGGGCGAGATCCTCCTGGGAATCCATCATTAGGTCGAACCACTTTCTCAGGATCGCCGCTCGTTCCTTGTGTCCGCGTTCTCGCCAGGCCTGCATGGCGGTTTCGGCTACACTTATCGCGCGACGGGTTTCTGCGGCACCGCAGGACGCAACCTCGGCAATAGTGTCTCCGTTGGCAGGATTCGTAACAGCGAATGTTCCACCGTCATCGCTGTCGACCCATTCGCCATTGATATAGGCCTGAGTCTTGAGAAGCGCTTCGTCCGAGATCTGCATTTCTTCTTCCTGTTTTGTTCTGAACATATCAGGCAATTGAGCATAAAGACTAACGTCGGGCGCATCAATGTGGCCGAAATCGTTGGCCACAACGACAAATGCCCCGGCCCATTGGGCCGGGGCTGGCAGCCGGAGGGATCTTAAGCTGTTTTTTGCTGACCAGCACTGAGCCAGGTTTCCAGCTCGTCGGCACCACCGATCAACTCACCATTAACGAAAACTTGTGGCACGGTCGTGGCACCACTCACCGCCCGCAATGTACGGTCAGTGAATTCGTTGTTCAGTTCGAGTGATTCAAACTCGATACCTGCTTCGCGAAGGCCCGTTTTCGCCCGCACACAATGCGGGCAGCCACTGCGCGAGAAAACAGTTACGTCGAGCGGTTTCGAGTCGTTCGGCGCAATGTACCCAAGCATCGTGTCGGCATCAGAGACGACGAACGGATCGCCCGGCTCCTGCGGCTCGACGAACATCTTCTCGATGACACCGTCCTTCACAAGCATCGAGTAGCGCCATGAACGATTGCCGAAGCCGAGATCGTTCTTACTGACCAGCAGCCCCATACCATCAGTAAACTCGCCGTTGCCGTCCGGAATGAAACGGATCTTGTCGGCATCCTGGGATTTCTTCCATTCATTCATGACAAACGCGTCATTCACGGACATGCAGATAATCTCATCTATGCCCTGATGGCAAAACGTCTCGGCCAGCTGGTTATAGCGTGGTACATGCGTGGAAGAACACGTCGGAGTAAAAGCACCCGGCAGCGAGAACACAATCACGGTCTTACCCGAGAAGATTTTCTCACTCGTTACATCTTTCCAATCCGCACCATCGCGGGTGCAAAAGGTGACTGAAGGCACACGTTGGCCTTCCCTGTTTTCAAACATCTGTTTTCTCCTCAAAGGTTGGGGTATTCGTGCCGGCGTTATGGCGTAAGCATGCTGCGTAACATCCAAGCGTTTTTTGTGGCTCTGCATGCGCTCGGATCTTGGTGTCCACAGCTCTGCCTCGGTTTATCGATCAATTACATGCAGATTACCGATGGACTATTGATAAATAAAACAGATTATTTATATAATACTTATAGGTTTTTTCGATGATGAAATATCCAACAATACGGCAACTAAGGTATTTCGTTGCACTTTGCGAGGAAGGGCATTTCGGCCGGGCTGCGGCCCGGTCATTTGTTTCGCAATCGGCATTCAGTACGGCGATTCAGGATCTCGAATCGCTTCTCAGTACCCAGCTTGTCGACCGGACCCGGCGCCAGGTAACCATTACTTCTGTCGGCCAGGATGTCGAAACCCAGGCACGGCTGTGCCTGCGCGACGTAGAAAGTCTCGTAGAAATTGCGGGCAAGCGACAAAACCCGTTGACCGGGCCGTTGCGGCTCGGCGTCATCCCCACGATTGCGCCATTCCTTTTGCCGGGCCTGTTGCCTAGATTGCGCAGAAAATTCTCAGGACTGAAACTGTTTCTAGTCGAGGATCAGACTGAGGATCTCCATGCCCGTCTGCTCAACGGGGAAATAGACCTGATGCTCCTAGCTCTGCCATACGATCTCAGGAGCACTCAAACGATGAGCCTATTTCGCGACAAGTTCTGCCTCACGATCCGGGAGGGATCATCGATTACCAGTCCGGAGAATTACCGGTTCAATCGCTTGCAATCGGACTCGATTCTCCTGCTCGAGGACGGCCATTGCCTGCGCGATCATGCACTTGATGCCTGCCGGATCAGGGACACAGAAAAGATCTCACCGTTCGCGGCGAGCAGCCTGCTGACGCTAATCGAAATGATCGATTCCGATCTCGGTATCAGTTTTCTACCAGAGATGGCACGCGGCAGCACCCTGCTCCGAAACACTCGGGTCCGAATGCATAAGCTGCCCGATCGCAGCTATCGAGAGATCGGTCTCGCTTGGCGGAAGGGGAGTGGACGCGCCGAGGAGTTTCGCATGCTGGGTGATTATGTCAGGGAGCAACAGTCCTGATCGCGGGTGATTCGTGATGGTCTTCACAGTTCGTCGATCGCCAGCAGGCAATTTCTCCGCCCTGTAATATAGAACAGCGCAAAGGTATCACGAACACCACGCACGGAGGATTGCCAGAGAAAACTCCGTTACAAAGTCTCGGGAAGTTGGTGCCGGCACCAAGAGTCGAACTCGGGACCTACTGATTACAAATCAGTTGCTCTACCAACTGAGCTATACCGGCTTACTGAATCCAGTGTCGCGAGCCATGACCGGCTCAATGAGGTGCGGATTATAACCACTTATTCGGACCGTGGGCAGGTCGCCTGGCTATGGAGTAAAACGAGTTCTTCGCCGTACCTTTCGATCATCTCACCAGCCCCCTTTCCCGGCGGTAGGCCGATGTCCACGAAAAAGACCGTCGTATCCCGCATCCGTGGCGAAATGTCCGCGGGCAGATCCATGGACTTCGCCTGTAATTTGATACGCTCTGCACGACTTCTCTCACTAAAAACGCCGAGCGAGATCTTTAGACCCTTATCCTCAGTCGGCACGAGATAGGCATCGGCACGTCCACCGTCCCGCAGCTTCAGCAGTATCTCATTGCCTTCCTCCCAATCGGGGATATTGCGAATCTGGACCCAGTGTCCGACAAATACCTGACCCTCGCTGGTCCGCATGCTCGCTCGCAGACCATCCGAGAGGTACTCCGTCAGCGCAACGTCAGCGTCCATATCGGTTTTGAAAGGGCCCAGGCTCACACAGGATTGGCCGACGACCGCTCCGAGTTCAGAGAGCTTGCCGGTTCTCAGTACAGCGCCAACACTATCGGCTGCTTGAGCCACCGTCGAACGCGTCAGCTTGAGCGGTAGACCGATATCGGACTCATCGACAACGACGATGCCCGTCTCGGCAGGTTCTTCGACAAACCACCCCCACATCCAGTAAAGGACATTGGCAAGTACCAGCAACATCAGGAGATTTCTCATAGCGCGCAACCGAAAACCACGCGTTTGTAGGAGCCAAGGTCTTTAGAATGCGCACCGGTATTCCTTTGGTCAAAGTATTGCCGCGCCATGCTAAATGTCCTGCCAAGCCGGGTTTCCGCCCTCGGTAAACCCGGTAGCAGAGTAAACGCCTCGCGCAATGGCACGGGCCAAGACGTCCGCGGCGAGCGACCCAACTTGTAACGTCAACACCGGCCGCGGCACACCTTCCGATTCCCGCTTGCCGGTCGACAGTGCGAAAACAATATCGCCATCAAACGGCGCATGTGAGGGACGCAGTGCCCGGGCCATTCCGTCACTCGCCATGATGGCGACACGCTCCAGTTCAACGCGGCTCATCGCGACATCAGTAGCAATACAGGCTAGCGTCGTATTCTCGCGCGGACGCTCGTCACCCCGGTAGATCTCCAGATCACCCTTCAACTCACTGGTGCCGAGTCCACCGAACTCATTGTCGATTTCGAATGGCGCTGCCCAGAATTGCTTCGTGTTCGGGGCAACCGCCGAACCCAGGCTGTTGACCGCAGCGATCGCGCCAACGGTGAAGCCCGCGTTCGATAACGCAGACGCGGATCCAATGCCCCCTTTCAGGCGGCCCGCATTGGCGCCGTAGCCGGCACCAGCAGTGCCGAGCGCAAAATCCTTGGACACAGATTCGACGGCTTCAATGCCAAGCTCCCTGTACGGCGGTGCCTGACCCCACGCCTTGTCGCCACCATTAGCAAGGTCGTAAAGACATGCCGTCGGTAATATTGGCGACGGCGGAATGCCAGGCGTCAACCGGAACGTGAAACCACGGTTCTGCGCACCCATCCAGGCAGCAATACCATCGGCTGTAGCCAGTCCATAAACGGATCCGCCCGACAGCACAATTGCGTCGACTTCCTGCACGAGGTTTTCCGCTTTCAGTACGTCCGTTTCCCGGCTGGCTGGTCCACCACCGCGCACGTCGACGGCAGCCACGGCAGGTGTATCCGGGAGGATGACGGTAACACCGGTTCGAATAATGTCATTCTGTGCCTGACCGACCTGCAGCCCTTCGACGTCTGTGATCAGGTTTCGTCTCCCGATCTTGTCCATCGAATGGCTGGTCGTATCCTGCGCCACTACGGGCGTAACACTGGTCGTCGTTACGGCTGCCAGCGCGCCCAGTAATTCCCTGCGATTCATCGTCGTTTTCATTCGCTTACGTTATGCAATTTTTTAGATTAAGTCGATTTGAGAACGGCTTGTTCGAGCTGCGGGGCTGCAGCAAGCAGGCGCTGCGTATAGGCGTGCGACGGGCTCGAGAAGACCTGCTCCGTTTTACCTTCCTCGACAATCTGTCCGTCCTTCATCACCAGGATACGGTCAGTTATGACCCTTGCGATCGACAGATCATGCGTCACAAACAGATACGATACACCGAGTCGGTCCGATAACTCAGCCAGCAGGTCGAGGATTCGCGCACGTATCGAAACGTCGAGGGAAGATACTGCCTCGTCAAGCGCGATAATGGACGGTTCCGTAATCAATGCCCGGGCGATCGCGAGGCGCTGACGCTGTCCGCCCGAGAACTCGTGTGGATACCGGTCGGCATCTGACATTGACAAGCCCACCTGGTCGAGGATTGCGTCGACCTTCTGCCGCGTCTCGCCCCGCGTCAATGGTGTCTCCGCGAGATATAGGTTCTCACTGACCAATTGCGAGACCCGCCAACGTGGATCAAAAGTTCCAAACGGATCCTGAAAAACGACCTGAATCTTGCGTCGCAGCCAATGCATGTCTTTCCGGCTGGGCGAAGGAAACTGGCGACCAAAGACTTCAACCTGTCCGGCCTGTGGCGTATCCAGCCCGAGTATTGTCCGAAGCAGGGTTGACTTGCCGCAGCCGGATTCGCCGACGAGACCGATGTTCTCGTTAGCGAAGACGGACAGGCTAACATCGTCGACTGCCCTGAATCCTTCGCTACGCCCAAACCAGCTGACCGGTCCCGCATACTCCCGGACGAGATGTCGAGCCTCAAGTACCGGCTGATCGCTGTAATTGTCCAGTCGACTCCGAACCGGCACATGTGCCGTATCTCTGAGCAGCGCCTTTGTATAGGCCTCGTTCGTCCCGCGGAAAATAGTTTGAACTTCGCCCGCCTCAACGACGGAGCCGTTATGCATGATCGCTACCTGATCCGCCGTTTCCGCGATCACTGCCAGGTCGTGCGTTACGAGGATAATGCCAACACCATCCTCATCGGCCAGACGTCGAAACAGCGACAAGATTTCTGCTTGTGTGGTGACATCAAGTGCGGTTGTCGGTTCATCGGCAATCAGCAACGCGGGCTTGAGAATTGTGGCAATCGCAATTGCAACGCGCTGTCGCTGACCGCCGGACAGGCTGTGCGGATATCGATCCAGTGAAAACGACTTCGCAGGCAAGCCCACTTTCTCGAGCGCCTCTGACGCCAACTTTTGGGATTCCGAACGGCTCAGGTCCTGGTGTATGCGAATCGCCTCGGCGACCTGCCGGCCGATCGATTGGACTGGATTGAGGGCAGTCATCGGTTCCTGGAAAACAATTCCGACTTCCTTACCTCGAACATTGCAGAACGTTGTTTCATCAGCATTCGCAAGATCATGGCCATTGACCCTTATGTCACCGCGACTCTTCGCCCCTTGTGGCAACAATCCCACAATCGCCAATGCTGACATCGTCTTGCCCGAACCGGACTCCCCAGCAATACCGAGTATTTCGCCCATCTTCAGCTGCAGTGAGACTGACTTCAGGATGGGCATATCGTCAATATGGACGGTCAAGTTTCGGACATCGAGAAGCAATGGTCTAACGCTCCTTCCTGAGGCGCGGGTTCAGGTGATCGTTCAAACCATCACCAATGAGACCGAAACCGAAGACCAGAATCATAATCGCCAACCCCGGGAATATGGCGAGCGATGGTGCGAAGCCAATCATCGTCTGCGCCTCTGCAAGCATTCGTCCCCAGCTTGGCGATGGTGGCTGGACACCCAGGCCTACGTATGACAATCCGGCCTCAGCGACGACGGCCAGTGCCAGCTGGATTGCCACCTGGACAATGAGCAATCCGGCTATATTGGGCAGGACATGTTGCACAGAGATCAACATGCGCCCCTTGCCGGCAACTCGTGCCGCCAGGATGTATTCCCGGGACCAGATAGTCAGCGCGCCGCCGCGGGCTACCCGCGCAAACACAGGTATGTTGAACAATCCGATCGCAATCATGGCATTGACAGCCCCCGGCCCATGTATAGCGGCGATCATGACGGCCATCAGCAAAGCGGGGAATGCAAAGATCAAGTCGTTACCACGCATGATGAATTGGCTGACCCACCCTCGTCGCGCCGCCGCTACGAGGCCTAACGGTACCCCGATACCTGCGCCGATAATGACGGCAACCAGCGCGACCGCAAGCGCACTGCGCGCGCCGACCATGACCATGGAAAGAGTATCCCGGCCGAAGTGATCAGTACCGAGCAGATGGCCCGCAGACGGCGGCAACAGCTTGCCTCCAACATCGATGGCAGAGACATCAAAAGGTGTCCACACAAAAGACAGCAGGGCCGTAACTATTATCAATGTCACTATAGTAAGGCCTACAACCAGCCGCCGCGGAAAGCGGCATCTGGCCCCGGCGACATTGGGCATCCCGCGAACCGTCATCATGCGTTTCTCCGGACGCGCGGATCGACAATCGAGTAGGCAATATCGATGAGTAAGGTGACGGTGACGACGGCGAAAACGAGCACAACGATGACGTTCTGAACGACAATCAGATCACGCTGTGTGATCGCCTGGAATATGAGACGACCAACGCCTGGCAAAGAAAATACGTTTTCAATGATGATTCCACCGGCCAGCAGAAACGGAAGCTGCAAACCGATGATCGTCAGGACCGGCACCATCGCATTTCGCAGCGCATGTCGCCAAAGCGCCTGCCGCCACGTCAGGCCTTTCGCCCTTGCGGTGCGCACATAGTCTTCATGCATGGTTTCCAAGAGTGAGGTACGGAGTACTCTTGTAGTGACGGCTGCTTGCGGCACCGCCAGCGCAAACGCTGGGACTTGCAACTTGCAGAAAGCTCAGGTGAATTCAACATGCTTCCGGCATCATCCATCACTGACGACGACAGCGGAAAGGAAGGAATCTGGCATGAACTCTTTAGCACAGTACTCTCTGC
>JAQWSV010000221.1 GCA_029243005.1 Woeseiaceae bacterium | reverse complement strand
GGTCGACAATCGAGTTGCGGCCGAAGAGGTCCTGCCGCTCGCACAGGAGCTCGGCATTGCTGTACTGGGTTACGTGCCCTTCGGTCGGACGCGCCTCTGGGCACGTGTGCGGGGCCGCGAGGTGCCTGAGTGGGCGCAGGAATTCGGCGCCGACACCTGGGGTAGATTCTTCATTAAGTTCGTGGTGTCTCACCCGGACATTACCTGCGTAACGCCCGCTACGAGCAAGCCGGCGAACATGCTCGATAATATCGGTGCCGCCTATGGCGAATTGCCGGATGAGGCCATGCAGCGCCGGATGGCGGAATACATCGACGCGCTGCCCGCGGCCTGACCCGAACTATCACGGAAGCCGATAACGTCCTTTTTAGTACGATGACCCGCAATCTGGCACGGCTGAACCTCGACGTGGAATATATAAAGAGCGCCGAGTTCGTTCAGTGCATCGTCAATGGATTCAGGCACAATGGATCCTGGATCCGGCGAAACGGGATTAGCACATTAAAATCTGAAAACGAGATTAGACAATGACTAAAACCTATCCGGTTCCGGCAGCAGTCGCGGAACGCGCACTGATTGATAGCGACGGTTACGAGGAGATCTACCAGCGGTCGATTGACGACAACGAGGCATTCTGGGCAGAACAGGGGCAACGTATCGACTGGATGAAGACGTTCAGCGCGGTAAAAGACGTCTCCTATGCGAAAGACGACCTGCACATTCGCTGGTATTACGATGGAACGCTCAATGCCTGCTATAACTGCGTCGATCGGCACCTCGAAACACGCGGCGACGATGTTGCCATTATCTGGGAGGGCGACGAGCCGTCTGTCGATCTCAAAATCACCTATCGTGCACTTCATGCGCGCGTGTGCCTGTTTGCGAATGTGCTGAAAGCCATCGGTGCGAAGAAAGGCGATCGAATTACGATTTACATGCCGATGATCCCCGAAGCCTTAGTTGCCATGCTGGCCTGTGCCCGGATCGGCGCCGTACATTCTGTGGTGTTCGGCGGTTTCTCGCCTGATGCGCTGGCAGGACGAATACACGACTGCGAGTCCAACATCGTAATCACTGCGGACCAGGGCGTGCGCGGTGCCAAGGCCATTCCGCTTAAAGCAAATGTCGACAAGGCGGCCGAACATGTCGATGTCACGACACTGGAGAAAGTGCTCGTCGTCCGGCATGCCGGTGTCGACATCGATTGGGTTGACGGTCGCGATGCATGGTTACACGAGCTGGAAGCCGACGTTCCGGACGACTGCCCATGTGAGGAAATGGGGGCGGAGGATCCGCTCTTCATCCTCTATACGTCAGGCTCAACCGGGAAACCGAAGGGCGTGCTCCATACCACTGGCGGCTACATGGTATATGCCGCGCTGACACACCAGTATGTATTTGACTATCACGAGGGGGACATCTACTGGTGCACGGCCGATGTCGGCTGGGTCACCGGGCACAGCTATATTGTCTACGGGCCGCTCGCCAACGGTGCAACCACCCTGATGTTCGAGGGTGTGCCCAATTACCCGACGGCTGCACGATTCTGGGAAATCTGCGACAAGCACCAGGTCAACATCTGTTACACGGCGCCGACGGCAATCCGTGCATTGATGCGAGAAGGCGACGAGCCGGTCGAAAGGACGTCGCGAGCGAGCTTGCGATTGCTCGGAACGGTCGGCGAGCCCATAAATCCTGAAGCCTGGGAATGGTATTACCACGTCGTCGGCGACGAGCATTGCCCGATCGTTGATACTTGGTGGCAGACGGAAACGGGTGGCATCCTGATAAGCCCCTTGCCCGGTGCGACCCCGCTGAAGCCGGGTTCGGCAACGAAACCCCTATTTGGTATTCGGCCCGCTGTGGTCGATGCCGACGGCAATATCCTCGAGGGGGAAGCAGAGGGTAACCTGGTGATGCTGGACAGCTGGCCTGGGCAGATGCGAACGGTGTATGGAGACCACCAGCGCTTTGTCGACACCTATTTCTCTAACTATGATGGCATGTACTTTGCCGGCGACGGCGTTATGCGCGACGCGGACGGCTATTACTGGATTACCGGCCGAGTCGACGACGTATTGAACGTGTCAGGACATCGTATGGGCACGGCAGAAGTCGAGAGCGCACTAGTCTCTCACAAGGACGTGGCAGAAGCAGCCGTCGTTGGCTGCCCGCATGAGATCAAAGGGCAGGGGATCTATTCCTACGTCACGTTGATGGATGGCATCGAAACCAGTGATGAATTGCTTGCAGAGTTACGGCAGTGGGTTAGGAAGGAGATCGGTCCCATTGCCACACCGGACTTCATTCAGTGGGCGCCCGGATTACCCAAGACCCGCTCGGGAAAAATCATGCGACGCATCCTGCGCAAAGTGGCCGAGAACGATTTCGAGAACCTCGGTGACACGTCGACCTTGGCCGATCCGACCGTCGTGGACGATCTGGTGGAGAATCGTTTGAATCGTTAGTAGATGACTGATCACTGAATCGGATAGCTCACTCGGCATTCAACGAGATATTACGGAAGCCCGGGCCGTTCCAGAACTGGTCCGCGTAAGCTGCTTCCCCTGTTTGATCCACCAATCCCTTGGGCTAATTCGATGCTTCTGGCATCTCATCGAAGCCTAAGCTTTTCTTATTCGATGGTCCGCCATTCTGGTCAAGTCGCTTGTACGCGGCCAGTTGCCTTTCATAGCAGCGACCGAACTTTTCGCTGAACTGGTGTGGAAACTGTCCTGATCCAGGTCGCGTCATGATGGGGTAAAGGTCGCAGTACAACTGCCAGTACTTCACCTGGTTCATTTTCTTGAACAGCGGTTTGCCGCCCAGCGTCTTGTCGAAATCTTGCTGCAGTTCATGCGGGTCGAAGCGATTAGCGAACTCCTGGCAGGCATCAGTCATCGCTTCCAATGCGGCATCGTGATGAAACTTGAGATCGCGGCAGACCTCCCGGACGGCGTCGACGGGCTCCAGATACTCGCCTTTCTTGCCGACGAGGAGTTGCATCATCGATTCACGGGGATTGTCGGCGAGCTTCAGGGGATTGTTATGCCGCGGCAGTACTGTCGTCTGATCGAGGCGGAACAGGCTTTTGAGCGCCGCACGGCTTGCGAGTAGGTCAGACATACCGTCGACACACTCACGCAGGACCTTGCCGGCGTTTTCCATTACCTCGAGCGGGTCCGTCGAGGAGTATATTTTCGTGCGGGAAACGTCGAGCCCGCTCATGAATGCATCCAGGAGGTGGGCGGTGTCGATCATTTTCTGCTCACCCTGCGTCGGCGCCGGCACGAAGCCATTCGGCTGCTGGTCTGTATTCCGGACGGGATCCTCCGTTTTCGTCACACCGAATAGCGTCGCTTGGAATGCGTCGCCACCGGTGATTTTCTCTTCATCTAGCATCTGGATGCCACTTTCCAGGAATTCTTCGTCGACTACTTGTTCGATGTGACCGGGTACGACCGTCACCGGCTTCGGCATCTCGAGGCCTTCGCCTTCTTCCAGGGTGACTTCGAATTCGAAGTCACCCATCCGCAAGCGGTCACCGTGAAAAAGGCGTCTCGGATTGCCCTTGTTGAGCGGTTGCTTTTCTCCATTGATGTAAACGCCGTTGGTGCTGATGTCGGCGAGATAATAGGCGCCGCTGTGAAAGTCGATGGTTGCGTGCTTGCCCGAAATGAATCGGTCGGGATCCGGGAGAACCCAGTCGTTCTCGAACGATCGGCCGATCATGCCGCCGACCTCGCGGAATACCCGGACGTGATCGTCTTCTAGGGTCTCTTTGTGTTTACTGACGATTTCGAGTTGCAGTGGCATGTGAGTCCCTGAGCATTCCCGTCATTTCAGACGCCCGGCCGGCCGCGTGATCCATGCAGGCTACAGCCATTAATATTGCCCCTTCACAGGGTTCGGCCGCTGCCAATCAGTTCACATAAATCAAGTCGATTCCCGGCGGAGGAATGGCATCGGAAGGGGGTTGGGCTATATGCGACAATTGTCTGGTATCTTGTGCGCAGGCGGATTCCAGGCCTGTTTTTGGGTACACTAGCCGCCCTTTTCAACGAGCCGAACGGCTTGCATAGTAATGCCGATGAGTAAAGAGTCAATCTACAAAGTCGTCTTCATGAACCAGGGG
>JAQWSV010000218.1 GCA_029243005.1 Woeseiaceae bacterium | reverse complement strand
CGAAGGATCGGACGGGTTTTCGAAGTTGTTGAGTTCCTCAACCGAGGTGCCCTGCACAGTGATGTCGAAGCCATGCGCTCCGAGTTCGAAGCCGTACTTCGCGGTGAAATCGAAACCATTGGTTTCTACTGCTGCGAAGTTCAGCGTTGACTGCTGCAGGAATCGGAAACCACCGTACTGCTGGTCGTTCGGATCATTTTCACGATCCGACAGTGCACAGAAGTTCGTGTTCAGGCTCGGACCGATGTAGCAACCATCGACGATGTTCTGTGCTGACACCGCCTGGATAGCGTCTTCGATCGAAATATCCCAGTAGTCGATCGTGAAGCTGAAGCCCGGCAGGAAATCCGGCTGGAATACGAAACCAACCGTCAGCGTTTCAGCCGTTTCTTCCTGCAGCAGCGGGTTGCCGCCCGTAATACCACCGAAAGATGCGGTCAGCGGGTCAGCGAAGTTGTATGCACCCGTTACCGGATCAAATGGAGTGATGCCGAGGCCGCTCAGCACGCTCACACAGTTGGCCTGCGTGGCGTTACCGAGTGTCGGATCATCCGCGATCAGGGCCGCAATCTGCGACGCTTCACAAGGGTCGTCAGGACGGAACGTGCCACCAATCTGCGGACCAAAGAGCTCTGTGATGTTCGGTGCACGAACCGCTTCCGAGAACGTACCTCGGAATGCGAACGAATCGAACGGCGCCCAGACCAGGTTTGACTTCCAAGTCGTTGTCTGACCGATCGTCGAGTAATCCGACTGACGGGCAGCCAAATCGAGCGTCACCTCCCGGGCCAGCGGTACATCCGCAAGCAACGGGACGGAAAGTTCCAGGAAGACGTCACTGACATCGTAGCTGCCGTTCTCATTCGCCACCGAAATCTGCGGCCGGAAGGTAAGAGAACTGTTATCGGAAACGTCCGCCAACATCGTGCCGCCGCCAAACGGCGAGTTTGAGGGCAATACGCCACGCTGCCACGCGTCAAATGTTGCGGTAGATGACTCGTCACGATACTCGACGCCTGCCGCGAACGAAATCGGACCTGCAGGCAATTCGAAGAAGTCACTCGTGTCACCCGTCACGAAGGCCGAGAAAACTACCTGGTCGATGACGAGCTTGTCCCATTCGTCGGCCAGCATGAAGTCCATTGCTTGCTGCGTTAGACCACTGAGACCGTTCCAAATGTCAAGCGGAACACACGAACCGTCACCCGGAGTGAACGAGAAGTAGCCCGGATCGTAGGCCGGAATCCCGAACGGCGTACCGTAAGCTGCGCGCGTCGGGTCCACCGATGACGCACAGGCCGGCTGGCCTGTAACAGGATCGGTGACGGCATCAAGCGACGCGAACCAGCGGTCATTGACGATCTGGTTGGTCCGGGAGACGTTCTGCTCGAAGCGGCCGTAGTTGGCGCTGACTTCATAGCTCCAGCTGTTGTCGAACTCACCTTCGAGGCCGAGAACGAAACGCGTGGTCTCACGCTCTGTCGTACGACGTGCCCGGAAAAGAACCGGGTCGACCGTAATGCTTACGCCATCAACAGCTGGGTCCGCGACAATGTTCTGCAGATGTGTCGGCAGGAACGGGTTGCCTTCAAAGCCTGGGATGAGATCCCAGAACGAGTTCGGGTCTGCGGCCGTTTCCAATTCTGAAGTCACATACTTCACTTCCGCAAAGAGAGATGCCTTGTCGCTGATATCGTAATTACCCATCAGGTTGACTGAAACCTTGTCATCCGGCAGCAGGAAATCGTAGTAGTTCTGACGATAGACGTTATAGGAGCTGCCGCCGAAACTCTGACCACCGCTAGCCGAGACGACCATTCCGTCAACCGATGGTAAGTAGGATCCGTCCGGCTGGATATCCCAACAGCCGCCGATCGCGCCAAAACCACCGCGCGTAAAAAGCGAATTGTAGCCGTTAAAGGAATCTAGGCAATCAGACACGCCGTTGCCGTTCAGATCGACAAACGTCGTTTCGTCCCAACCCGAGAAGCCAAAGGCCTCACCCGTTGCAACCGTGCCGTAGCCAGACGTCAGGTGGAAGGTTGACTCGGGATGCACAGCACGCGGTGGCGCATTTGCAGCCCGGTTAAAGAGAGCCATCTCTGCATTGCTCAGGTCACCCAGGCCGATGCTGGTGCCGAATTCCGCGTTGTAGTCCGCGACGAAGTCATCGGCTGACGGGATTGACAGGCCATGTGGATAAAGACCGGTGGTGGCGTAGTCGTAGAACTGCGAGAGCAGCGGTGTACTGCCACCGATGTCGCCCATCTGGAATCGCAATGCCGGATTAACGAGGTCGCCACCGGTGCCGTAAAGTGCGCCGGGACGCTCACCCATTCGAAGACCATTGTCAGTACGCCAGTCTACGGATACCGCGATGTTACCGCGGTCATTCGCAAAGTTTGTACCCCAGGTCGCCGTCAGTGCCATCTGCTCGGCGTCGCCTCTAGACGACATACCGTAGTTTGCGTCAATGTTAAATCCTTCGAAGTCATCCTTCATAATGAAGTTGACAACACCCGTTACCGCGTCCGCACCATAAATAGCGGATGCGCCGCCAGTTAAGACCTCCACGCGCTCAACGAGCTTCATCGGGATCGAACCAATGTCAACTGACGCCGTACCCTGTACGCCACCTACATGACGTCGACCATCCACCAGTACCAACGTACGGGCAGAACCCAGGCCACGCAGGTTAAGGATGTTGGCACCGTCAGAAAAACCCGAATCGATCGAACTTTCAGAAGTCGTCGACGACAGGAGTGCCGGAACGTCATTGACGACATCGGCAATCGAGAATTCGCCCGACATCTGGATTTCCTGTTCGCCAACGGACTGAACCGGCAGAGCGCCTGACAGGTTAGTGTCACGCGCAATACGGGAGCCCGTTACCGTAATTTCTTCCAGAGTTTCTTCCTGGGCCAACGCTGACCCAGAGGTGAGATTAAAGACCAGTGCGACAAGACTGCCTAACACTGACACCCTCGTCATACACCGACTATTCAGTGTAGATTCCATCGTAAGAGTTCCTTCTGAATATAAAAAACATGCTCCACCGCGCGCCAGCCACGCTGTTGGCATAAGGCAACAGCGGGAAAGGCTTGGGTGGTGCTTAATAAAGGTTGCACAACCTACTGAATAACGATTCTGCCAAGAATTGTCAATGTTGGCTCACCAAACATTGGACTATTATTGTAGTTTTTTTGCAACAAATAACGCTGATATTACAATCAGTGTCTGTCAACCCACTGCTTTTTTCAAGTAGCACAGTTGAATAGCCGCCAGAACAGCCTCCGACCCGGCATACTAACTGCAAGTCATTGATTTGGCTTTGGTCACCGATACCACCGGAACATTAATGGTCGAAAGGATTTATAGCTTTTCGATAGGCATGTAAACGAAATCAAATCCGAAAGCACGCGGCTCAACCACCTTCAGCGCACGTTCCGTTCGGTAATGCGGTGGGCAGCCGATTCCAAAAATGGTCACCCTCTGGCCGTAGTGCACCCGTTCCGAATTAATCGGAGAGGACGTCTTATGATCGACCATGGTGATGAGGTCTGGAACGGATGCGACGCCCTTCCAGCAGGCTTCCTTCTTTATACACATAAAAATATCCGATTGTTGCCGCGATTGTGGCACCGAGGGCATTGATCAGCAGATCGGTCAGTAAAGTAGATTTCCTTCTGGGGTAGAATCCGCAGTCTGAATTTGACCGATCCCGTCGCCAGGAGCCATACAGAGTGAACCAGGCCCGCTTCCGCAATTTCCTCGTCGCAGCACTAACAACTCTTTCCCTGATCGGCTCGATAACGAGCCACGCCTTCACCAGCAGACATCCTGTCCGCGGCATGAACGGCATTGTGACCTCCTCATCGCGGATCGCCTCCGAGGTTGGCGTCGAAGTACTTCGCAACGGCGGCAATGCTGTCGATGCAGCGATTGCGACAGCGCTGACCATGGCAGTTACCTGGCCGACGGCGGGCAATATCGGCGGTGGTGGATTCCTCGTTTATCACGGCGCCGACGGTGAGGCGACGGCCTTCGACTTCCGCGAGAAGGCGCCGCTCGCGTCGACGAAGACCATGTACCTTAACGAAGACGGTACGGTTTGGGACAACTCTAACCACGATGGCATCCTGGCCGTCGGCGTACCCGGCACCGTGGCAGGGCTTGAGCTTGCGCACCAGCGCTTCGGCTCGATGCCTTGGGCAGACCTCGTACAGCCGGCCATTGACCTCGCTCGTGACGGTATGCCGATCAGCTGGTACCTGCATGATTCTTTCAAGCGCCTGAACACTTACTGGGAGCGATACCCAAGCTCCGCCAAGATTTTTCTAAAAGAGGACGGCACCTTTTATATGCCAGGAGACACCTGGAAACAGCCAGACCTGGCCGCGACCCTCGAAAGAATTCGCGACAACGGCAGAGACGGCTTCTACAAGGGCGAAACAGCTCGCCTGATTGCGGGCTACATGGCCGCGAACGACGGCATCATTACGTTGGAAGATCTCGAAAAGTACGAGGCAGTTGAGCGTGAGCCAATTCGTGGCACCTATCGCGGCTACGAGATTATAAGTATGCCGCCGCCTAGCTCGGGCGGCACGGTCATCGTACAGATACTGAACATCCTCGAGGGATTCGACCTCAGGGAGATCGGCCACAACTCGGCGCTTTACCTGCACTTACTGACAGAGTCCATGCGCCGCGCTTACGCTGACCGGGCGAATTTCCTCGGTGACCCGGACTTCAATGAGAACATGCCTGTCGACGTGCTGACATCAAAAGCGCACGCGGAGAAACAAAGGCAGACAATCATGATGCATACTGCCTCGGAAAGTGACCCAGCAAAGTTTGCGCAAGCTTACGAGAGCGAGGAAACGACGCACTTCTCCGTGGTCGACA
>JAQWSV010000216.1 GCA_029243005.1 Woeseiaceae bacterium | reverse complement strand
GAATGCCGTCAACGAGATGTAGAACCCCCGAGCCCTTCAGTCCGCGGATGATCGGGGCGCCCTGCCCCGGCGTGGTCTGTTGCAGAAAAACCCCAGGCTTCGCAGCTAGGGAGTCTGTCATCAGCTTTGTGCGTGAAATTTCTTCAGTCGTGACTACCGTCAACGCGGCGGAGACTTCATTGATTTCTGCCGGCCGCCGGGTAGCAGTAACCTGAATCTCTTCAATAAATTCCTCCTGCGCGAGTGCCGGCAGGACGGCCCCGAACCACGCTAGTAGAAACATGACATGGGTGATTCTGTGGACCGGTAGTCTCACGCGCGACAATCCTGTGCCAGGCGAACTTGCACTTTAATTGACTGAGAAAAGATCGCTTACAATGAAGTCAGGTACGCTCCCTGACGTTGACGTTGAATGCGATCGAAATGCGTTCGCCCTCGCCAACATGAGGATGCACCATATGCTTGACCCAGCTTGGCCACAACAGCATGCGGCCGGGTTTATTTTCGAAAAATACGCGCGCATCCAGAACCGTATCAGTGACCTGGATATAGTTCGCCGCCTCGCGTGGATCCAGCATCTCTAGTAATCCGCCATGCGGCACCCCGGAATCGGGGTTGCCACGCGTTACATAGTAGACGCCGGAAAACATGCAATTCGGATGCGTGTGCACAACGTTGTAGTCGCCCGAACGGTTGATGTTCGCCCATGAATCGATGTAGAGCTCAAACGAGCGATTCTTTCCCATGTCACGAATGAGTTCCTGCAGCAGGTTGGTGACAAGCTTCTCGATTCGCCGCCGCAAATCGTCGATACAGGGTTCTTTCCAGGTAATCAGGTTGCCTGACGACTGCCACCCGCCGGCATTGGAGCGTACGAAGTTGTTCTTCCCCTCTTCGGCTTCCCTAGCCATGACCACTTCCCGCAATTCGGCATTGAGGGCATCGCTGTTGGGCCAGTCATGTGACACAACGTGCGTCGCGAATTGCATAAAAATACTTTTCCGGATATCGAAATCCGGAACCAGGTCATCCGCCATTGCGCTAGGTCCTCTACTTGACGCGTCGAATTCTTACCATGCGGCCATTATCGCCGATTCGCATTCGATAATCGCCCATCATGCCGCGAGTAATATTAACGTCAAACTCAACGTCTTTCGGATAGGGGAAATGGCGGGCTTCGTTTTGTCGCCAAACCTGGCCGTTGTCCAGTTCAAAATAAAGATGGTCGTGGCGGCCTTTCGATACTTCGACCACGGTCACGCGCAATAACGCATCATCTTTTTCTTGATCTTTCCCCAGCCGCAAAAGGTGTTCCTGCCCGAACGCTTCCTCGCCTGGCAGCGACGCTACGGTCGCACTGGGTATCTCGCTTTCGGCATCGGCGATCGCAACTTCGGAAATGGGAGCCGCTGCAGCGCTAGTGGCTGGGACAATGG
This sequence comes from Woeseiaceae bacterium, assembly GCA_029243005.1. Classification (GTDB taxonomy): domain Bacteria; phylum Pseudomonadota; class Gammaproteobacteria; order Steroidobacterales; family Woeseiaceae; genus SZUA-117. Next base: position 46,399 of record JAQWSV010000216.1, on the reverse strand, counting down.
CTGCCTCGTTATCAGACGCATCGCCCACCGTTGCAGCAGCGACGGGTATCTCCAAGGCAGGTACCGTTTGGTCTGCGGGAGATTCCTGCGGATCGGATTTCTCATCTTCCCCGGCTGTGCTGCCGGCGATGATCGCTTCGAAACAGCGGAGCTTGAGTTCCTCGGTCTCCATCGCAATGCACTGCTCGAGAGTAGAAACGTCGACCGTCTGTGACATCGCCCAAACAGGACCCAGCAGTACCATCGTAAAAAAAAGAGGGGCACAAGGCCCCTCTTTCCGTCGTCTTACTACTGTCATACTTAGAACGCGTGCTTGAAGCGTACGTAAACAATCCGTCCACGGAGATCATGACCGGCACGATCGTCGTAACCCGGACGGTCAACCCAACCGCGATTGTAACGTCCGTTGTCTAGGTATCGACCTTGTCGTACACCTTCAGAATTAGCACGATACAGTGCCGGCGGATCTCGGTCCATGAGGTTGTTTGCGCCGATCGACAATGTCGTATCGCCCTCGCCAAGCAAGCCACTGAATGTGTACGAATACATCGCATCCACTACGGTCCAAGTATTGATTTCCGCATCATTACTTTGGTCATTTTTGTAACTGCCGATGTGATTCATCCCGACGCGAGCCGTGTGATTACCGGAAAACCAGGTAACGCCGGCATTGGCACGAAGCTCAGGCATAGTTGCAAAACTGTTCGACTGGTTTCTGCTTCCAGCACCGTCGAAATCCGCGCTGCCGTCACCGTCTGTATCGACGTCGAAGGCCAAGAGGTATGTAGCCCCCATGTCAAGCATCAACGTACCATCGCCAAAATCCATGGAGTAGTCAGCGTTAACATCGATACCGCTCGTCTGAACAGAACCAATGTTGACGAACTGAGAACTGACTTGACGCACCTGGCCGGTAGCGTCACGAGTGACCCTGGGATCCGCAAGGATTGGCAAACCGGTATCCTCGATACCCGCACACTGTGCATCCACGATAGCCTGCGCCCCAGCCTCGGCAGCGATCAGGTCCGAATAGTCGAACGAGAAGTAGTCAATACTGGCCCTGAAGGCATCACCCTGAATAACGAAGCCTAGGTTGACGTTCTCGGCCGATTGCGGCGTCAGTCCTGGTGCACCCTCGACGATGACGGAGATATTGTTGGCCACCTGTTGGTTGGTACAAACAAAGCTACCACCCAGGCCGGTTGCCGACGCGGGATCGTCGATGAACGCTGACGAGCTTGCGCGACCGGTTTGACGGACTGTCGGTGCCTGGAACGAAGTGCCCCAGGAGCCACGGAATCCAATAGTGTCAGTCACGCCAAATTCGAACGACACTTTCGGATCCGTCGTTGACACGCCATCGCCGTAGTCCTCGTTGCGAACGGCGAGCTGAATCTCGCCCATATCAGTAATTGGCACCACTGCCTCCGCGAAGTACGCAGTGACATTCTGACGTCCCGACACTTCGCCCGAGATACCCTGGCTTCCATCCTCTCTTGCAGAACTCAGAGAGTCCGGGAAACTACGGTATGAGACGGTACGGAACTGTCCACCAACAGCTGCAGCAACTGTGCTGCCGCCGAATTCGAACAATTCGCCTGCTGCAACGACATCGATGACCTGCGAATCCGCGCTGGATTTGCTAACGGAATTTTGGTTCCACTGGTCCTGGACGGTGACAGAGTTACCGGCAGTACACGCACCGAGATCGATATTGAAGCAATTGGCTGTATCGGCGACTTCCTTAGGAGATACCAGATTCCCATTGGAAACACGCGTGCCAAACGGGTTCCAGGTGCCTTCACGGATGAGCTGCTGATACATATCAGAGCGAATTGCCGAAGGACCGACGCTGACACTCGTCGCTCTTGCCCACATATGGGAGACATCGAGGTACCAGTCATTCGGCAGCGAAAACTCCACCTGATTCATGACGCGCGTGTAATTTAATTCGCGACGTGTGTTCTCAGACAGGGGAGTGCCAGTGTGGGTTGCACCCAACGGACGGTGAATGGAGCGCAATGTCGCCGTCTGGAACTGACACGTTGCTGAAGAGTTGATATCCGTACAATGGACAGTCGGGTCCCAGGAATTTGGTCCGACATAAATCAACCCCGCCGCATCAGCTGGATCTTCGACATAAAAGTTAAACGGATGGCTCGGAAGAACCGTAACGCCGCCATTTTTTGCCTTACCTGTGGCCAGCAACTGTCCGCCATTCTGCCGCTGTATCTCGTTATTTGAGAAACTGGCTTCCACGCTGTAATTGATGCCGTCGGCAATCTCCCAGTCGAACTCAGCGAACATCTGGTTCCTTTTCTCCTCCGAAATCACACCCACCTGGTCGGCAAAGTTGTAGCGGCAGGTATTCGGGTTAAGGCCAGTGTCGATCGGATCACCGATCACACCACCAGCGGCCTCGCAATCCGCGTCCGGCATGCGAATGGCGCCGGATACAGACGCAGCTTCGCCGTTTGCTTCAAGGACGGCACGCTCAATTGAACCCGGAGAACCGGTTCCTGAGAGGAATCGGGATCGGCCCGCTATGCCGTCACCGTTCAAGCGGCTGTCAAGCCAAGGAAATTCGGTACGACCCTGTTGCCCTTGCTCGTAATGGGTCATGTAAATGTTGAATCCACCCTTGTCGAACTGGGAACCAGCGGCCATGTTGACATGCCAGCCGTCGATTTCCGCGGTGGAATAACCACCCGAGAGTTCGAGACCCTCCATTCCCTTACGCGTAATGATGTTCGCCACACCAGCAACCGCCTGCGAACCGTAGGTCGCGGAGGCGCCGTTAGTCAGTACCTCGATGCGCTCAATCATTGCGAGCGGGAACTGGTTAATGTCGACGAAATCCGTACCCGAAGCGTCGGCAACCGCGGCAATACCGGCGCGCTTGCCATTGACCAGTGTCAAGGTCGAGCCCAGGCCCAGGTTGCGAATATTGAACTGTGATACGCCGGCCCTGTCGTTGGTCTCATTGTAAAACTGGGAACCGCTATTAACTGTCAGCTCCTTGAGAACCTCAACAGGTTGCGCGGCGCCGATTAGCTCGATCGCCTCGGCATCCACGATCTGGATAGGTGCTCGGCCCTGATACTCTGTCCTGCGAATGTGAGATCCCGTTACGACGATCTCCTCGATCTCAGCTTCCTGAGCCAGTGTTGGCGGCGCTGCGCCCAACGCAATGGCGATTCCGGTGGATAACGCGGTCGCCTGGAACTTCTTCGTTGCCATGTCTTTTTTCCCCTGATCCAATTTAATTTCGGATTTTTGCCACTGCGCCGTCTGGATGACGTGATATGCGCAGCAGCAGAACTGTCGTAAAAATGTTGTACCCTGGATTTTTCCCGAGAACAACCGGTGCAGATACTTGTCGAGAACGAAAATCGACTAAGTATATTTAAGGATTTCCTCGCTTCCTTAGTACACGGATTTAACTATTCTTCTACGTTTTAAGCGAATTTAATCCTGCCAGCGCAGCCTGTCAAACCAATTTTTGATTACTTAGGACAGATCTAGTCAAAATGTTGCAAATATGAGACAAATTGGCCGCTAACGGGCGCCTGTCGCCCGCCTAGTTTCGATAGTCGAGCGGCGGGGGTCGGTCCCCCAGCAGCGCTTCGTAGCGAAAATCGCCGCCTCGCTGGCGGTCGAATTCGGCCTTCGCGGCAGCGCGCAATGCCGGATTCCCGAAGAGCTCGATCGCCGCGAGCGACAGCGTCTTGGCGGCTACTTGGGCGCCCTTATAACCAACCGTCATCCCACTGGCGGCAGTCGACTGCCAGCTGTGCGCCGCTGTACCGGGCACCCAGGTAGCGGTACTCAGACCAACGGTTGGCACGACGACCGACACGTCACCGACATCCGTTGAGAAATAGCCCTGTCCGACAGCGTAGGGCTGGACCTCCTCCTGGCTACCGAGTGGTAGCGACGGCCGGTCGAATGAAGCGTGGATTTCCTCGGCGAAACTCTGCTCGAAATCGTTGTAGGTGACCCCACCAATCATGCTCAGTTTTTCGTCCATCATCAGTGCGAGAGTCTCATTGATCATCAGCGGGTAGTTGCCGTGGATGATCTCCCGGTCGACGTCGGTTCCCGTACCCATTGCCGCGCCGCGTGCCGCTTCCTCGATTCGTTCCCAGATGTCGCGAACGACGGTCGCATCCGGATGGCGCAGGTAGTAGTAGACCTCTGCGAAATCTGGCACGACATTCGGCGCATTGCCTCCTGCCGTGATGACATAGTGGATTCGCGTCTCCTGCGGCACGTGTTCGCGCATCAGGTTGACCATGTGATTTAAAGCTTCGACGCCGTCTAGCGCGGAGCGGGCCCTTTCAGGGGCGCCTGCCGCGTGCGCGGAAGTGCCGCGAAATCGAAACTTGGCAGAGCGATTTGCCAACGAGGTACTGGCTGCAGCGGAATTTCGATCTCCGGGGTGCCAATGGAGAGCGATATCCACATCGTCGAAAAGACCGTCACGAACCATGTAGACCTTGCCGCTGCCACCTTCCTCAGCCGGGGTGCCCATTACCCGTACCGTCCCTGGTGTGCCCGTATTCTGCAACCATTTCTTGATCGCAATGGCCGCACCTATGGAACCCGCTGCAAACAGGTTGTGACCGCAGGCGTGTCCTGCCGCCTTGCCATCAATCGGCAGTCGCGCTGGTATCGCATCCTGGTTGATGCCGGGCAAGGCATCGAATTCGGCCAGTATTGCGATGACCGGTCCACCGTCGCCATGGCTGGCAACGAATGCCGTCGGGATATTGGCGACGCCAGCCTCAATGCTAAAGCCCTCGGCGTCGAGTGACTGCTGCAGCAACACTGAGCTTTGCGTTTCCTGGTAACCAACCTCCGCGTATTCCCAGATCCTTCTCGCTATCTCGGCCGTCTCCTCGTAGCGGCCGTCGATAAAATCAAGAATGGAATCGCTAGCCTGCGCCGCAACGTCCTGTGCCGGCACAGCTAGGAGCCCAATGAATACGCCAATCGAAGCCATCCGCATGATATTCCCCCGTTTGTTTCACTTACTTGGTAAATCAGTCTGTGTAGGAAGTAAAGTCTGCTAAGCTCGACGGAGTCAAGATCTCAGGAGATTCCAATAATGCACAAAGCGGTGGCTACATTGATCGGTTTGTCGACATTGCTTGCGCTTCCCGCCCTCGGGCAGCACAGGAGCGCCGATGAATCATTCACGATGGCGTTGACGGGTGACTCGATCATCAATCGGAGCCTGTCGGTCTACGACGAACCACAATACCTCGAGATGATCGAGGTCCTGCGAGGCGCCGACGTGGCCGTAACCAACCTGGAAACAGTATTGCACAACTTTGAGCCATACCCGATGGCGGAAAGCGGTGGCACCTGGATGCGATCGGACCCGAAAATAGCCAACGAACTTGCCTGGGCTGGCATCGACATGGTGGCACGGGCCAACAACCATACCGGCGACTACGGCACACTCGGCCTGGAACTGACCACGAAGTACGTGGAACAAGCAGGACTCGTCGATGCTGGCGTCGGCATGAGCCTGGCTGAAGCAAGGGAAGCACGATTCCTGGAAACGTCCAAAGCCAGGGTCGCGCTGATCTCTCTCTCATCGAGTTTCGCCAATCACATGCGCGCCGGGCGATCCCGCGACGATGTGCCGGCGCGACCCGGTCTCAACCCGCTGCGACTGAAAACCACTTACGTGCTCCCCGAGAATTCCTACGAGAACATCCGCACTGCGGCAGATTCGCTGGGCCAGTTCACCGATCTCGACGGACAGCCCCGCGGCACCGACGAAGAGAAACCCTGGCAAATGAATGTCCTGGGGAGAAATTTTGCCGTTGGTGAAGCGCCCCGCGTTCTTCGTGAACCCAACAAAGATGACGTCGCCGAGATCATGGCCGTCATCAATAACGCGAGTCGGTTGGCCGACTTTACGATTGTCACGATTCATTCACACCAGAATGGCGGTCGCCGGGAGCTTCCAGACGACTTTCTACCGGTGTTTGCGAGGGCCGCTATCGAAGCCGGAGCCGATGTGTTTTTCGGGCATGGGCCACACATCCTCCAGGGCATCGAGATTTACCAGGGGAAACCTATTCTTTACAGCCTCGGTAATTTCATCTTCCAGAACGAGACTTTGCTGCGGCTGCCATCTGACAATTACGAGCGCTACGATCTCGGCGAGCGATCACACGTCGCCGACTTCAATGACGCACGTTACGAGAACGACTCGACAGGTTTCCCGGCTTTACAGGAAAACTGGGAAGCGATCATTGCCGTACCCACCTTCGAAAACCGGCAGCTGACCGAGCTCGCGCTTTATCCGATCGACCTCGGTTTTGGCAAGACGCGGCAGGTGCGCGGTCGCCCAATACTGGCAGACGATGACCTGGGCCAAAAAATCATGGCTGACCTGGCTCGACTTTCCGAACCCTTCGGCACCGAGTTCAAATATCGCCGTGGTGTCGGTTACGTTAAGCTCGACGACCGGGATTAAGCAGCCACCATATAGCGGAGAGCCATTGATGCGAAAAGCAATTGTATTCGCTGGCTGCATGCTGGTGATTACGGGGCATTGTGCGCTGGCGCAGGAAACAGAGTCATCGCACATAGACGAAACGTATTCGGCAGAGATTGCCGCGATTCTCGTCGATGAAAAAGTTCGTGCAGGTCTGGAGCACGTCCTGGTCATTGAACCGCAATCGCGTCGCGACCTGATCGAGCTAACCGAGATTCCGGCACCCCCGTTCGAAGAACAGGCGAGAGGTGCACGATTCGCTGAAATGCTTGGAGAGGCTGGCCTCACTGACGTGACGATCGATGCGGTTGGCAATGTGATCGGTCGGCGTCCTGGCCGCACGAGTGAAAAGGTCGTCGCCTATGCCGCCCATCTCGATACCGTCTTCCCTGCAGACACCGATGTCACCGTCCGGTTCGACGACGAAAAAATGTACGCTCCCGGGATCGGTGATAACACACGAGGCCTGGTGACCGTGCTTGGCGTCCTGCGTGCTATGCAGCGTGCTGATATTGCGACAGAAGCTGATATTCTGTTTATCGGTAATGTCGGCGAAGAAGGCCTCGGTGATCTGCGCGGCGTGAAACACCTGTTCCGCGACGGTGCCGAACGGATCGATACTTTCATCGCTGTCGATGGTGGCGAATCGACTCGAATCGTCTTTGGCGGCGTCGGTTCGCACCGCTACAGGGTGACATTCCAGGGTCCCGGTGGGCACTCCTGGGGAGCCTATGGGCTGGCGAATCCGCACCATGCGCTGGGACGCGCGATTCAGATATTCGACGAGAACGCACCTTCGGTCACTAGCGTGGGTGAAAAGACCAGCCACAACGTCGGCCGGATTGGCGGCGGAACGTCGGTCAATTCCATCCCGTTCGAATCCTGGATGGAAATTGATATGCGATCCGGCAGCCAAGACAAGCTCGACGATATCGACGCAGTCCTCCAGGCAGCTGTCGAGCAGGCCTTGCAGGAAGAAAACGTCGCAAGATTGATGGGGCCGGAGCTAACGGTCGAAGTCAAGCGGGTTGGCACGCGTCCGGCTGCACAACAGGAGACGGCGGTACCAGTAGTGCAGCGGGCGCTGGCGGCAACAGTCGCATTCGGCATTGAGCCATCGCTCAGGATTTCCTCGACCGACTCCAATTTACCTATATCGAAGGGCATTCCCGCGGTGACCATGAGTCGAGGGGGCGTGTCGGAAGGGGCTCACTCACCGGACGAGTGGTGGCAGAATGTCGATGGCCATGTCGGCATTCAGATCGGACTGGTGACCTTGCTGGCGGAGGCCGGGCTGTTTCGCTGATCCGAATCGATGCTGCCGCGTATGAGTTAGGGTGGCGTCGAGGGTGAAGACGCCGGAGGCGGTGGCCCGATGCCGCCCATAGTGCGCAGTGGGCCGGTCGCTCTCAACGCAGCTTCGCGATCATTTTCAATTTGGGCCTGAGTACGACACACCCGACGGGGAATATGCGAACCAGCCACCCGCTGCCGCTGGCAGACCACTTGATTCGGATCGATCGCGGGCTCGTTGTAGACAAGACCGTCGTCCGGCGCAGGATCGTTAGCAGAACAGGCCGCAAGTGCAAACAAAACCGTCACTGGCAGCGCTGCGTTGATCGAAAACGGGGTCATAGTAGTCCCTTCACGTCGATGGAGTAGCTACGCATTTTCATTCTTGCGATCGTCGATTTCAATGTCGGGCGCAACGGACTGAGTCGCACCCTGGTTCAGGCCCGGATTGGCGGATCCGATCCTGAATTACGACTCCTGTTGACGCAATGGCAAAAGCGAATACGGGTAACATCTGCGTGGAAACCTCTCAAATACCTGCGCTTTTGACAAATCTAGCGCATTTCATCGCGCTCCCACGAAAAGCGCGGCAATGATGGAATTAGACATGTTACATTTGCAAAGATTCAAAGAAATTTGCCAGAGGGTCCCATGAAATACACCAAAATTGTGTCGATTCTTGCCGCTTTTCCTTTTCTTTTGATTACCGGACTGACGGTCGCGCAGAACCCGCAAAAAGATATCGAATTTAATCCTGAAGCCAGGCTCTCCGAATTGGGTATTGAACTGCCGCCCGCACCGGAGCCGGTTGCAAATTACGTCAATGGTGTCAGGACTGGCAATCTGATATTTCTCGCCGGCAAGGGTCCGAAACGGGCCGACGGTAGTGAGATCCACGGCAAGATAGATTCCGAAGTCAGTATTGAGGAAGGCTATGAGGCCGGCCGCCTGACTGCCATCAATCAGCTTGCCGTACTGAAGGAAATGCTAGGCGACCTGCGGAAAGTCAAACGGGTTGTGAAAGTACTGGGCATGGTCAATTCGGATCCGGACTTCGTCCGGCAACCCTCGGTGATCAACGGATTCTCGGATCTTATTGTCGAGGTCTTTGGTGAACGGGGTCGGCACGCCCGCGCCGCTGTCGGCATGGCGTCATTACCGAGAGGTCAGTCGGTCGAGATCGAAATGATTGTCGAGGTAGAGGACTAAGGAGTAAAGGATATGAACAACCGAACAAGAAATCTGGTAATGGCATTGGTCATTGCCGCCAGTACCCTGCTCTCCAGCCAGGGAATGACGCAGACCAACCCGCTCTGGACCCAGGAAAAGGTCAAGAACTACCTGCCGCATATGACGGTCCCTGAAGTCGGAGCATTCCTCGACAAGTCGGATATGGTGATCATTCCCGTCGGGGCCCTCGAACAGCATGGCAATCATCTACCGATCGGGACTGATTTCATCAACGGTGTCGAACGCTGCAAGCTGATCGCGCAGGAACGAGACATACTAGTGGCGCCGGTATTGATGGTTGGCCAGTCGCCCTACCACATGGGCTTCGCCGGCAGCGTTTCACTGAAGGCGGAGACGATCATCGACGTGCATCTCCAGGCCGTCGAGAGCCTGATCCACCACGGCTTCAAACGCTTCATCATCATGAACTCCCACGGCGGCAACCGGGCGATAACGACCTTGCTCGTCGACCAGATTAACCAGACCACGGCGGGCGTAGCAGTCAGTTTTGGTGAAGCTGTTCGACCATTCATGGAGCCGTCGACGGTCGCACCCAGCAAGGTGCTCGATCGTCACGGCGGCACTTCTGAAACCTCGAATTCGCTTTACCTGATGCCCAGTCTTGTTGATATCGACGCAGCCGTAACGGCCGAGCTGACGCTGCCCGACCATCTCCACGATATGCTGCCAGACGTTGTTGCAGGTGATCCTACAGCGCTGCAATTGTTCCTCGCCGAAGGACTGAAGGCTGAAGAGACCGGCAAGAGAACCTCGTCGGTCGAAATGTCGACGACAGGCGTCTGGAGCGAACGGGATCCGAAAGAAGGCACTGCGGCAAGAGGTGAAGACCAGATGCGGAGGACAATTGACGCCGCGGTGAAGTTTATTGATCGCTGGAATGCACTGGCTGGGTCCCCGTAGGTCGCGCGCACTGGTTCAATAATCACCCGGTGACGATGTTTCCAATACAGACGACATCGTCAGCCTGCCCTGTGCGGCGGTGGCCGTAGTATATAGGCAGAAAAGTAACAGATTCAGACTCAAACTCTTGCCTATTCGGTGATACCCATTGCCAGCGCAATGATCAGGATCGGCGGAATGACGAAGCGAATCATGAATCGCCAGAACGCGAAAAACTTTCCGTCCTCGACATTCATCTCATCGAGTTTCAGCGCTTTCGGAACGAACCAACCGAAGAAGATTGCGGACAGGGCTCCGCCGATTAGTAGCATGTTATTGGCGGCCAGCGTGTCGAGTGTGTCGAAGATGTCCTTCCCATCGTACGACGGAATCCAGTAGAGGAGTCCCAGTTCGGCCCACCCGTCTTTCCAAACCGAAAAGCCTAAGATCGAGGCAATACCTAAGACCCACGCCGTACCGCTGACCCACAGCACGCCTTTCTTTCGCGGGATATTCATGTGTTCATCGAGCCAGTTCGTCACACCTTCGGCGAGACCGAGGCACGAAGACAGCGCCGCAGCAATCAAGAGAACAAAAAATATCGAGCCAAACAACTGACCACCAGGCATCTGACCAAACGCAAGCGGCAGAGTCTGGAAAATCAGGCCGGCACCACCGCTGGGATCGAGACCGTATGCAAACACGAGCGGAAAAATTGCGAATCCCGCCATCAACGCGACACCAGTGTCCATAAAAATCACGTATGCCGAGCAACGGGGAATCGAGAAGTCTTTAGGCATGTACGCACCGAATACGATCAGCGAGCCCATTCCAATGCCAATCGAGAAGAACGCCTGCCCAATGGCCGCCATAAGCGTACCGAATGACAGCTTGGAAAAGTCGGGCTCTAGTAGGAAGCGGAGCGTTGCGCCCATGTCACCCGCAAAGATGCCATAAATCACCATGATGACGATCGCACCAAACAATGCCGGCATTAGGATCTTCACCGCGGGTTCAAGGCCGGACTGGATGCCCTGGCTGATGACGATCACGATCATTACATGCACGACCGTGTTCCAGAACATCAGGACCCAGGGATTGCCTAGCAAATCAGCAAACATCGTCCCGGTCATCTCGGCATCGGCTCCTGCAAAAGCACCGGTCGCCGCCTTGACGAAGTAATCAAGTGTCCAGCCAGAGAGCACCGTGTAGTAGGTCAGGATGATGAAAGCACAGAAGATTCCGAGTGTGCCGATGAATCCCCAATTGGTGCTCGCGCCAACCTCAGTTGCAACGTTTCTGACGCTGGCGGAAGCGCTGGCAGCGCCGCGGCGTCCCATCGAGATTTCCGTGATCAGGAGTGGCAAACCGATCGCGAGGGCACAGGCCAGGTAAAGAATCAGGAATGCAGCGCCGCCATTTTCACCAAGCTGGTACGGGAAGCGCCAGATATTGCCCATACCGACCGCAAAACCGACCGCCGCCAGCAAAAACGCCCAGGTTGATGACCATTGATCTTGTGAGCTAGATCCCCCTGCCATATGACGCTCCTTGGAATTGTTTTTCTTTGTCTAACGCGTACGCGCTCTGGATGCAGGCCGTATCTTCGCATATTACCTCAGCTTCTTCGCTTTTCGTTTAACATGGATACCTCGCAGGGAGAATCCGTCGCGGCACAAGCACCATGGAAATCACAGGAATAACGCTATGAAGAAAATGACACTACTGGCCACTGCCATCATGCTGGCCGCGGGACCTGTCGCCGCCGACACACTGATTTATGCCGGCAGCCTAATAGACGGCGACGCGGATCGCGCTGTCAATGACCGAACCATTCGCGTCATTGGCGACACCATTCTGGCCATTGAGGATGGCTTCACAGAGGCAGATCCGAGCGACACGGTCATCGACCTTCGAAATTCGACGGTCATGCCGGGCCTGATGGATGCCCATGTACATCTGACCGGTGAATATTCAGCCAACAGTAATCTCAATCGTTTCACCTTCAATGAGGCAGATTACGCGTTTGACGCCGCCAGGCACGCGAAACGGACACTCGATGCAGGCTTCACGGTCGTTCGCAACGTCGGTGATCCCTTCAATGTCACGATCGCACTGCGAAAAGCGATCGCTGCAGGCGATGTGCCCGGCCCAATGATTTTCTCCGCAGGCAAAGGGCTCGCATCCACCGGCGGTCACGGTGATTCGACTAACGGCTGGGCGGCGCACTTTGGCGCTGACCCCGGACCGAAACAGGGCGTGGTCAATGGCGTCGAAGATGCACGAAAAGCGATTCGGCAGCGCTACAAAGACGGCGCGGACTGGATCAAGATCACTGCAACCGGCGGCGTATTGAGTGTCGCCAAGAGCGGCCAGAACCCGCAATTTACAATGGAGGAACTGGAGGCAATCGTTGACACCGCAGCCGACTATGGTTTGCGGGTTGCCGCGCACGCGCATGGCACGGAAGGTATGAAACGTGCAGTGCTGGCCGGCGTCGCGTCTATCGAACACGGCACCTATATGACGGAAGAAGTCATGGACCTGATGATCGAGCGCGGCACCATATTCGTGCCAACCATTCTCGCTGGCAACTGGGTCGCTGAGAAAGCAGCCATCGACGGTTTTTTCCCGGAACTTGTCCGCCCCAAAGCAGCTGCAATCGGACCCATCATTTCCGAGACATTTGCCAAGGCTTATGCGCGCGGCGTACCGATCGTGTTCGGCACCGACACCGGCGTTTCAGCCCACGGCGACAACGCAATCGAGTTCGCACTAATGGTCCGGGGTGGTATGCCTGCAATGGAAGCGATCCAGTCAGCAACTAGTGTGGCAGCGGAGTTCCTCGAAATCGGCGATACCCACGGCCATCTGCTTGAGGGCTACCAAGCCGACATCGTTGCGGTGCCGGGCAATCCCCTCGATGACATCTCGCTGATGCAGAGCGTAAATTTCGTGATGAAGAGCGGCGTCCGCTACAAGTAGAACAATCGTGCTACCTAGTTCACAAAATAGGACCCGTCAAGCCCGTTTTGCGAGCAGCTTTGCCGCGTACATTTCCCCGCTTCAGTGCCGTGCCTCCAGATGATGAAGTCTGGCTGGATTGGACAAGCATAATTAGCAGCCAGAGTCGACTGATCCTAGGAAAAACCGAGGGGTCGGAGCCCGCCGCTGCCCCTTTGGGCATTAATGCATCGGTCGTGCGTGGGCACTGCCACGGAAAATCGCGTTCATGAAGATCACATTCAATCCGTCGAGGTAGGCACGCACGTTCGGATCCTGCGTAAAGCCGATGACAAGGCCCCGACCTGTAGGCTGGGCGACAACGAACGGCTTGTATGCGAGCTGCTGTCGGTTTTCTTCCCAGATGTAACCACTCGCGAGCAGATCGTCCGCGCCCTGGAAACGCGCTACATTAACGCCGTTATCTAGCGTGATAGGCGTATACACGTCACTGCCACGAACCAGCACATTCAGTGTCGACGCAACACCCGCGCCCAACCAGTGATCAGGATTCACGTCGGCACGGATCAAAACACCGGCCACCGAATCCGGATCGTCTTTCCCAGGCATGATCAGGTCACGATATTCGGATTCCTCTGTAATCAGTCGGCCGGGCACGGTCGAGGACTCCTCGTCCGCCTCACCGCCGGGAGCCTCCTCTATTTCGATATTGTAAACCGCGTCCTCGCGACGAATCGCGAGCATCTCAACATCGGGATCTGTCAGGAAACGATTCGCATTGCCGATACCGATCAGGACACCGCCTTTGGCCACCCAGTTTTTCAGGTTCTCGATGCCGACTTCACCCAATACTGAAGCATAGCCGCCACCGCTTTGTTCTGGGAGGATCAGGACATGGTAATCCGACAAGTCGGACCTCGCCATCCGATCGACCCGGATGGCTGTCACGGGATAGTCGAACTGACGCTCGATGACGAATCGCGTGTTTCCGGCGACATAGGCTCGCGTCGGCGAATCCCATGCGATTGCCACCTTCGGTTCCGTGAATCGAACAACATTGCCGCTACCAAAACTTGGACCATCGCTTACCCAGCTGTGGTCGACGGCAACGACGTTGACCCCGGTAGATGCTGCGAGATCTTCAACGGTCGCGCGAAGATTTGCGGAGTTGTCTGCCGTGTCGACAATTAAACTGCCGGCTGGGTATCGATTTCCATCATGCGTGAATGCGAGGTCATTGCTCTTCACCTTCAGGCCCTGCCGCAATGAGTTCGACAAGAATCGTACGGAGGCGGCTGTTCCCCAGGGAATGAGATAGGCCACTGTGCCGCTACCCCCGGCGACTTCGCCAGGTTGCACGAGTTCTGGGCCGGCAACGACCGTTGCAACCGAGACGGAGCGATTACACGCATCTGTGCGCACGTTCATCATCAATGGCATAGACCATGCCGTAACGTCATAAATCTGGTCGCTTACATTACGTGCGCGCCGTGCTTCCTGCTCTGCCAGGAACGCATCGTCCATCGGGACATCCGCATCGAGCAGAGTACGGATCATGCGCTTCGCCGGCTGCGCCAGGTCGATCACATAAGTACCCGATTCATATGACTCGCCACATGCGCCGAAAGACTCTGTTGCCCGTCCAATTTCGACACCCCCCTGAACGAGCAAGCCGACCATTTTATCAGCGGCTGATTGATCGTTCTGCGTCGGCACGATGTAGGTGCGAATATTCTGAGATTGCCCCTCTTCGATACCGGTGGCGTAGTAGTCGTATAGATCAGTCAGTAGTTTGACGCGATTAACCTGCACAGCTTCCGCCGTAGAAAGCGACGTAATGAAGTGATTGCGTACGGTGAACGCATAAGACATTTCCACACCGTCATATTTGCGGACGACCAGACCGCTTGACGATGCCTGCTCATACGTCAGCGCCAACGCGCCGAGGTAGGCAGGCCAGCTGGCGCCGTAGCCAGGATAAAACGCGTCGAACACTTCGCGCGTGAAATAGTCACTGCCTATCTGGTCAAACCAGCGTGCATTCGTCCGACCGATCAACGGCAGGTTCGTCCGCTGATTCGATGTGAGGTGAGGATTGAAGGGATCCGCTTCGGGCGCAAAGAAATAGGTGCTGTCCGAACCCATCTCATGAAGGTCGACATAGACGACCGGGTACCAGTCCTGGACGATCTTGATGCGCCCCTGCGTTTCCGGTTGCGTCATGATGAACCAGTCACGATTCAGGTCGAACAGGTAATGATTCGTTCGACCGCCCGGCCAAGGCTCATCATGCTCTGCAGAAATCCGGTCGGCATCCGGCAACAGGCCTTCCGCACCGTTGAAGTGTTGCAGGAAACGATCGCGGCCGTCTGGATTCTGCATTGGATCGATGATAACAACGGTATCGTTCATAATTTGCGCTGTCCGTGCATCACCACGCGAAGCGAGTAGGTGGTAGGCCGTCAGCATCGAGGCGTCGGTCGAGGAAATTTCGTTGCCATGCACGCCATACGACAACCAAGTAACGGCGGGCTGGTCAGCAATGATCTGCACGGCCTCGGCCCGCGAGGTCACGCGGGGATCCGTGATGCGCTGCATGCCTACTTTGATTTCGTCGATACGTGCCATGTTGTCAGCCGAGCTGACGATGGCGTAGATGAGGTCACGATGCTCCCAGGACTCTGCGTAACGATGCACTGATATGCGGCCCGGCACCGCCTCGGCAAGTGCCTCGAAATAGCGGATAGCATCGCGATGCCAGGTGATTCTCTCGCCGGGCGCGTATCCAAGTACCGACTCGAATGTCGGAATGGCTGGATCATAGTCCGCTGCCGGGAAGAAGTAGTCGTCTTGGGCAATCGCCCCAACGGATATAAACGAAAAGGCAAGCGTCATAATGACGCGTCGCAGGATGGCAGCCATAGTGTTTCCCCTTTACTAGTTATTCGTATTGCCGGGGCTGATCGACTCATCCCAGTTCAATGCATTGTATTTCTCGAGCACGCGTACTACATCATCGACCGGAATTGCCTCTCGGGTTCCGCGAGCACTCGACACCGTCGTCGCTTTCAATATGGCATTGTAAATGGCTTCTTCGGTCGCCTCTGCGGCAGCCGCAAATAGTGGCGACATCGATGCGTTGACGAGCGATGGTGTATCGATCGGAGCGTCGCTTTCTCTCGGGCGGCGCACACCGGGATCTGTTGAAAACGCGATAACGTAATCGCCGGAGCCATTGCTCGCAAACGAACCCGTGCGCGCCAGCCCCATCATCGATCGCATGGATAGTCTTTCCAAACTTTTGGCATTCAGCGGCGCGTTGGTCGCAACCACTATCATGATAGACCCGTCTTCCTGGTTGTCCTCACGTCCCGTTGCTTCCAGGTCACGCATATAGGAATAGTTACGGAGTTCCCGGCCGACGGGTGCACCGTTCATTTGCAGCACGCCACCGTAATTGGTCTGGACAAGAACGCCAACCATATAGCCGCCCAGAGTATCCGGGAGGACCCGCGAACTCGTGCCAATACCCCCTTTCCAGGCGAATGCCTGTGTGCCGGTACCTGCACCAACACTGCCCTCTTCCACGGGGCCCGACGCCGCGCTGTCGAGCGCCTCATAGACATGATTCTTTTGCACCGGGTCAGTCCACATATTGTTGACCTTGCCGTCATTGGTTTCACCCACAATCGGGTTCACGGTGTGCTCACCAATACCCGGCTGGTCATAGACCCATTCCTTGAGACCATTGGCGGCACTCCAGACGCAGAGTGTACAGGTCAGCAATATGGGTGTTTCCAGCTCGCCAAATTCACGAACCTGGGTTTCACCGATCATTTTTCCATAGCCGTTACCGACGTGGACCCACGCCGGCATCGTGTGTGTGTAGAGATTGCCCGGGCCCGGAATGATGGCGGTCACGCCGGTGCGAATATCGTCGTCCTCGATGATCGTCGAATGGCCGACGAGGACCCCCGGCACGTCCGTGATGGCATTGTGCTCGCCCGGTGTCATGGTGCCGACGACCAGGCCGATATCGCGCGCCCGCGGACGGTCGTCAGCTATAACAATCGTCGCGGGCAAGCAAATGGACAGAAGCGCTATAAGCGCCGTATTCGTAGTTGTTTGCATCGGCAATTCCCCTCACCGAACACTATGGCAGACGGGGCCTTTCCTGCAAGTAGATCAGTTGAATACGTCGAAGATCCGGCTGTACTTGATGATGACTTCCTTGCCGCGCGGCGGCGCACCGATGCCTCGCTCATCCAGCTCGTTGTAAACGAGGTAAAAGCCAGCGTTGGCTGACTGCAACCACGAGAAGCGGAAGTTAGTCGACACCGTATCGGCCTGCTCGTTGTGCTGCGCCAGCATCTGTACGAGGATTTTTGGCGTAAACGAGTACGAAAGCCGAATGCGAACAAGGTTGGCCGTAAAGTCGCCGCCCGGCACCGGCAGATCGAAGGCGTTATAGATATAAGTGAGTTCTGAACTGAATTTCTCACCAATCCGATATCGCAGCGTATTGCGCGCCGAGACTCGATCGCCGCCGAATCGACCACCGATGTTCATCCGCGTACTGAAACTTAGCGGCTGAGACCGGTCACCCGTGTAGACCAGTTGCGCCTCCGTGTGATCGTAGGTGCCCGGCTGAATGACAACCCCCGGCACGATTTCAAAGGCATCATGAACGCCTTCACGTGTTAGGTTCATGCCCGTATGGATTTCCATACCGGACTGAAACTCCCAGTGGTTGTCGATATGCATGAAGCCGGTTTCCTGGAAGCCTGTGGGATCCCAGAAGCCACGGTAGGAAATATGCGGCCGCATCTCGAAAATCTTGCCGAAATCCTGGGGTCGATATCGACGCAATACTAGTCCCTGGAACTTGCGATAGTCCGAGCGCGACAAAAACCCAACCTCGGGATTGAAGTTGCCCCCAACCTCCGTGTAATTGAATGAGTTCGACCACGCGGCGCTGTTATAGTCGCCGCTGATCGAGTAGGCCATGTCATCGCCGGTCAGGCCTGGCGTGTCCGTCTGTGCCAGCCAGCCTTGCAGGAGGAAGTTGTCACCAATCCCCAGTCGACCGTCGATGGCATAGGTCTTGTTTTTATCGAGACCGGAGTGACCGCCGAGACTGCCGTCACCGTCCCGACCAACGTAGATAAAGCCAATTGATGATCGATTCTCCAACTCCTGATTAACGCGTGCAACCATGTAGTCGTTGCCCGGAGCGAGGCCGGCAACGGAATCGGAACTCATGTAAAGCAAGCCAACGTTTGTGCTCGATCCGATCTTGCCGGACAAACGTGCACCACCATCAATCGGGACCGGCTGACCGTTGGCGATGCCAATTCGTCGACTGAAGAACAGCTCAACCTCGCGCGCATTACCAACAGTAAACTGCCCGGAGTTCTCCAGAAAGAAGGGTCGTTTCTCAGGGAAGAATAGGTTAAACCGGTCGAGATTGACCTGCTGTTCGTCGACTTCTACCTGGGCAAAGTCTGTGTTGTAAGTCAGGTCGAGCGTCAGGCTAGGCGTGACCGAATACTTGATGTCGACTCCGACTTCTTCATTATTGACATCGCTGGCCAGCGAGCCGCCCTCTTCCCGGCTGGCCAGCACGTAGGGTGTGACCTGCAAGTTTCTCTGCTTCGGTGGACGTACATTGGTGAGCGTACCAGCCTCGGATACCCGCAACAGATCGCGATCCTGAGACATCGGTGCCCAATATGCGACTTCGTTGTTGCGACGAATACGACGCTCGAAGTTGAAACCCCATGACTGCACATCCTCGGTGCCGTAGCGCAGCGTCCTAAACGGGATGCGCATCTCGGTACTCCAGCCACCGTCAAAAATGGCCGACCGCACCGTCCACGGCGCGTCCCAGTTCAGATTGAAGCCGCTGTTTACGAACGGTGTGCCCTGGCCGGCACCTTCGCGCGTGACCTGTCCATCGTATTCGATGCCGGACGGATTCGTGCCGAAAATAAATCCGTTTCGCCGATCCTGGAGGCCGTCGATAAGGATCTTGATGCTATCGGTATCGTCGAGTGATGAATCCCGGCGGGTGTCCGTGGAGATAATTTCCTGGGGTTCGGAGTCGTACGCTATGACGCCGATGATTAGCGCGGTGTCCGTATAGCCAACATAAATATCCGTGTCCTGTGACATCGGCTGGCCGGCATTGGGTTGTGTCTGCACGAGGCCTGTCAGCGGCGAACCGCCGTCCCACGCTGAGTCGCCAACGACGATACCGTCGATCACCGGCTCCGAGGCCAGTTCGAATGCCTGGCCAACAGGGCGCGGACCCAGACTGTACTCCTGCGCCGCCGCTATCCCAGTGGTCAAGAAGAAAATGCAAGCGCAAAGCGATGTGTTCCAAAGATATCTGTGAGCTGATTGTCCTGCCACGGTACCCCCAAGCGGTAGTTGACAGCGCAACTAAAAAATTGATTAAACGGGCAAAAAAACAGCCTGCAAGTTTAATGAGGCTTGAAGGAGGGTCAATACGTATAGTGCGTAGTTTTAAAAATCGTCCAACCTATATTACGTATGCTGCTACAGGCTCAGGATCGAACTGTAACCGAATAATCCGGCGGAACCCCCGGTATGAAGGAAGACGATGTTTTCAGACTGATCAAAATACCCTTTGCGGACAAGATCGATCATGCCTGCCAGGCCCTTGCCACTGTAGACTGGGTCAAAAAGAATGCCCTCGAGGCGCGCTAGCATCAGCACCGCTTCTTCCATTTCGGGTGTCGACAGACCATAGCCCTCACCGGTGTAGTCGGTGTTTACTTTGATATCTTCGCGGCGGACACAGCCGGGTGACCCAACATATTCGGCGGTCGGCTCTGCAACCCTCCACACTTTGTCGATTTGCTCCTCGTAGGGAGAGGCGACACCTATACCCAGCAAGCCGATATCCGAACCACTGGTCTGCAGGCCGACCATAAGACCTGCCTGCGTGCCACCACTGCCGGTCGCATGCACGATATGACCGATATCGACTTCCTGCTCGTCAGCCTGTGTCATGGTTTCGAGCGCGCAATCGATATAGCCCAGTGCACCGATCTTGTTCGACGCACCACCGGAGATAATGTATGGCGTTTTTCCCTCGGCCCGCAGTTCGTCCGCGCGCGTCTCCATAGCCGCGTCCATGTCAGTCCCTTTCTCCACTTCGTGAATCGTTGCGCCATACATGCGATCGAGGAACACATTGCCGGAATTGAGGTAGGCATCATCAGCGTCGGTGACGCGATGTTCGAAGATCATTTCGCAGGCCATGCCCAGTTTGCAGGCAGCCGCAGCAGTCTGCCGCGCGTGATTGGACTGCACTGCACCTTGCGTGATGACGACATCCGCCTTGTTCTCAAGAGCATCTGCCATCACGAATTCGAGTTTGCGGGTTTTGTTGCCGCCTGTAGCAAGGCCGGTACAGTCGTCGCGCTTGATATAGATCTGCGGTCCGCCGAGAGCTTCGCTCAGCCTGGGCGCATGTTCAAGCGGCGTCGGGAGATGCGCAAGGATTACACGGGGAAACTGTGACAGCATGTTTGCTCCATTAGGTGTTTTTCTTCGGTAGGGGCTCGTAGCCCTTTGCAAGCGCGAGCGTGCGACTCGCTAGGACATTCGTGGATGCAATGACTGGCACGGTAAAGTCATCGCCTTCGAAAACGATCGGAATTTCAGTGCAGCCTCCGATTATAACATCAACACCTTCATCGACCAGTGACTGAGCGATGGCCTCCATGCTGGCAGCGACATCGGCGCTCTTGTCGCCTGCCTTGATCTTATTGATCAGCCGCATGAGTTCGGCGCGACCCGATTCATCTGGAATGACTGCCTGGCGTCCAGAGCGGACGATCTCATTCTGGTAGATGCCAGTATCGAGGCAGCTGTGTGTCGCCATCACGCCAACGGTTCGCGCATCAGGTGCTACCCGACCGACTTCGGCGATCGATTCCTCGATTATGCTGATGAAGGGAATGGAGGTTTCCGCGCGGACACCACAGAGAAAAACATGCGCGGTGTTACACACCAGCACTAGGAAATCGGCGCCGGCTCTCTCCAGACGAATGGCCATCTGGGCCAGCCTTGGTGTGACATCATCCACCCCGCCATCGATCGCGGTTTGCCTATTGGGAACGGTGGGGTCCTGATCCACAATCATATGAACATGGTCCTGGTCATGTCCGGAGTCGGTCATGGCGACGACCTTGGCCATGAAATCGACCGTCGCGTCCGGGCCCATCCCCCCCATTACACCTGCTATTTTTCTCGACTGATCGCTCACCGTAGACCCGCCTGCTATCGGATTGGCAGCGAGAATATCACCCTTTTCGCGACGATCGGGTAACCTTTGTGATTCGGGCAGGAGGGCTTGAATGAAGACAACAAAAACTCTCATCAGCGCCATCATGGTCCTGCTGGCAGGAATGGCGACGCCGCATGAATCCGGCATCGACGAAAGGTCGTACCAGCTCGGCATCATGGGAGGATTCGCCGAGGTCGTCAGGCTGGGTGTCAAGACGCTGGCATTGAGCGAAGTCATGCGTCCCGATGAAATGGATGACGCCATGGAAGATGCTGCTGTTATTGCGAAGCGCAATCGGGTCGAAATTTGGCGGGAGACCGATTTCCTCGTGACCGACCTGTACCCAGCCGACGTGGCTGAGAGCAAGCATGTCCTGCTTATTTATACGGGCGACACGCTGGACAAATACCTGGCCCTGAAGGCCGGCAAGGAAACGCTGGTTGAAGCGGGTAACTACGAAGGCGAGGAGCGCGAGGAAATCGCGCGACGGTTCGGCCACCTGCTCTCCTATCCGGAAGCCGTGATCGACGACCTGCTGCAGCAGGCGAAACTTCTCGAGCCGTAGCGACCGGTCAACACACGAGCTACTCGTAATGGGGTATTAATTGACGCGAATTGTATCGCTCCGTTTCGTCGTCAGTCCCGTGCCTGGCCGTCAGACTGATACTCTGTCGACAATTTCTGTCTTCAAAATCGTCACGGCCGATTGTCAGGACCGCAGAAATTCCGCGTAAGGATGAATGGCCGGTGCGCCTCCCGTGCGAAGAAATACCACGTCGCGCGCGTTATCGAGCAGCCGTCGGCTAACCATGTCCAGCATGCCTGACATTGCTTTAATGGAAGACCTCACTGCACGGCAGGCTGACGCGGGATCAACAGAAACGCCCTTTGACGGCCATCGATGTACCAGGTCAACTCGCCGTCATAGTAGGCGTCTTCCTCCAGCCGGATACGCACCGCCTTGCCCCAGCTCGGGATGTCAGTTTCCGCATAGAGCTCGATTGAATAGGCCGTGTTGGGATTGATGGGATACTCGCCGTCACCTGGCACACCGTCCTGCTGATCCCACATGCCGATTGTCGTGCCGGCAGCATGGCCGTGATAACCGATCGGGTGCGTATAGATGGAAGGCGTAATACCTTCTTCCTTCGCCTGGTTCAGTGACGCCCGCAGGATATCGTTGCCGGTGCGGCCGGTCTCAATATTGTTCGTCAGTATGTCCTGCAGACGGTTGCCATTGGCCAGTGCCAACTTTAGCTCATCCGGCGCATCGGTTTCGCCCGGCTTCAATACGTAAGCATGCTGCTGCGTATCGGTATTCAGGCGCAGGTAGGTGATTCCGAAATCGACGTGCAACAGGTCGCCCGGCAGAATGACTTCGGACTCGTAACGCGACAGCGCCCAGTCACTCATGCTCGACTCTGGTGCTTCGGCGCGATCGATGGATACCGATGGGTGGAACCAGGTTGTCAGCTTTAATTCGCGAATACGCTCGCGGTACCACCAAGCAACGTCGTCCGTCGTGGTCACACCGGGCTGGATCACCGCTTCGGACAAGCCCTCCGCAAGAATCTCATGCGCAATTCTGACTATATGTGGATAGATCTCCATTTCGGCCGGCGACCGGGTTTCCAGCCAGCCAACTGCGAGCTTTTCAGCAGACACAATACGGCTGTGCAAACGCTCAGACAGTGCGGCCCGAAACAGCTCGTACTCGGTGTGCGCAATACCGTCCGCATGACCCCAGGTCTCTGAGAAATTGAGGCCAATCCGATCCGGATCCCGCTCGGCGATGAGCCTGCCGAGGTGCGCCCACTGTTCGCCGTCCTCTTCCTTGTTCCAGGCACCTGCAAAGATCTCGCCGACCGCATACCGGGACACGCTCAACGTCTCGAGTGGCTGACCGTCCCCGGGGTCGGTAATCATCAGGACCGTCGTGCGCCGGGCAGCGTGCCATCGGGCCGGCAGGAAGGTCTTGATCACCGGATCTTCGTTGTATTCCCGCGAGATAATGATCCACATGTCGATGCTGGTCTTTCGCATCAAAGCCGGCAGTACCGTCTCGACCCGGTCTTTGAGTAGCATGTCGATCGTGTCGGCACGGTCCCGCATGGACAGTACCTTGGGATCAGCGATAGCAGCGCCGGTGACGGACAAAATAGCGAAAAAAGCGAGCAGTTTTCTTGTCATTGTTAGATCTCCCATGGACTCACGCATTGTGCCGTCTGCCGGGACGGGGAGCAAAACCGGTTTTGCGCTACACTCGCAACATGAGGCGAACATTCGTGATGCTGACTGTCTTGGCTCTGTGCACCACAGCGCAACCAGCCGAGCTCGTGCCTCGTGACGTCAACGTTTACGGGCAATACATCCACTACGCCGAAACCGGCAACGGCCCACCAATCATTTTGCTGCACGGTCTTTGGGGCGGCTTGAACGAATGGGAACCGATCATCGAGCCCCTGGCCGAAAAACATCATGTCATCGTCATGGACTTCATCGGGTTTCACAATTCTGACAAACCGGACGTTCACTACCACAACGCCCTACTGGGCCAGTTCCTCGCCGGATTTATCGAAGCGCTTGAGTTGAGAAATGTGATCTTGATGGGCCACGCGATGGGTGCGAACACGGCTACCTACACGGCGTTTCATCACCCGGAGAGAATTGGTGGGCTGATTCTTGTGGATGGTGCAGGTTACCGAAACCCGGATCGGGACTTAAGCCAACCATTATCGGAAGGCATGATTCACTTTCGCCGCGTCGCGACGGGCTCCAGCCTCGCAACAACGCGTGGGCTGCTCGAGCGACGAGTTTACAACCCGAATGACGTCACCGACGAATGGGTCGAGAATGCCTTCCGGATGTGGGTGAACTCGGCAGCGGCAATCGGCGACATGTTGCTCGAAGGCGGTGACCTGACGGAAGAAGAAATGCACCAGATCAAGCTGCCCACGCTGGTCGTGTGGGGCGCGGAAGACAAAGTATCCTCACCCGGCAATGCAGAGCGGCTCGGCAATGACATCGAGGGTTCAGTAGTACGTATTATCGACCGCACCAGCCATTTGCCGCAGATGGAAGCCACCGACGCATTCCTCGACGCCGTACTCCCTTTCCTGATCAACACAGCACCGACGCGCTATGAAGACATTGACCCGCTTTAGTATCTGCCTCATCGCCCTGCTCGTGTCGACGAGCGTCACCGCCGATGATCGTCTCGAAGGTGCCTGGGAGCGCGTCTCGTTGACGAATACCCGAACCGGCGAGTCACCCGAAGCGGCCAACCGCCGGGGCCTTTTGATCATGGCTCACGGCCACTATTCCATGATGACTATGAATCCCGACCGGGCGTTCGTTGCCGACGACGAGGTTGCCGAGATGCCCACCACGGATCAGATCGCCTACCTGAGGGCGTGGCTCGACATTAACGGTCATACAGGTCAATACGAGGCGGCAAACGGGAAGCTCGTGTGGTACCGGGACATCTCCGAGAATCCGCGGGAAGTCGGCACGACGTCCAATCTCAATTACGAGTGGCGGGAAGACCTGCTTGTCATTTACTTCACGCTCCCAAATGGCGATCGTTACGACTGGATCTGGCGGAAACGGTAACCCCCCGTTCCGGTATCCTGCGGGGATAGATAAAAACTGACCCCGCCCCCGATCTGAGAACCGTCAGCCAGCTATTGCACGCATTAGCATCGGGTTGGGAGTCGCCCATCGTCAAGCGCGATTCCCCAAATCTTGAACCATTTTTAATCGCCAGCGAGGTCGGCGTACACCGCTGCCAACATGGATGCAGAACCACCGATTCGGCCACTGGCTGCCCAGCGTTCATCGTACTCTGCGGTCAGTCCCGCACCCTGGATCTCCTCCAGCGACATGCCATCGCGAATAGCCGCCGCAACACGATCCCGGATCGTCACCAGCATGTCACGCCATGCCGCAACCTCGGCAATGTTCGAGATAACGCCATGGCCTGGAATTATTTTCGTTTGCTCGTCAGATACAGCCAGTAAAAGATTCAGCGCATCGATCGTGCCGATGAAACTGCCGCCGTTGTTGAGGTCGATAAAGGGAAAGGTCGTCGTTCGATACACGTCGCCTGTGTGAACGACGTTGGAGCCCATAAATCGGATGAACACATCACCGTTGGTATGTGCGTCCGGCACCTTGAAGACGTGCACGGTTTCCCCGTTGATGTGAAAGGACAATTCATCATTGAACGTGATCAGTGGCGGCTCTTGTGCATAGCCCGCAATCTCCATCTGCGTACGCACGTTGTCATGTCCGAAGATCGTCGTCCCCATTTCCCCGAAGTTCTCATTGCCCCCGGTATGGTCGGGATGCATGTGCGTGTTAACGAGGAACCGAATCGGCGCATCGGAGATATCCCGGATCGCGTCGACGATGCGCCCGGTCAGGGGTGCATACTGGTCATCGATCAGGAATACGCCGTCCTCGCCAACGAACAGGCCGATATTGCCGCCTTGTCCTTCCATATAGCTGACATTGCCGGCCACAGGATGCACCGTAATGACGACGTCATCGAAGTCCTGGGCCACTGCCAGAGCCGGCGCTAACAAGGCTGTGGAAAGGCATGCAATCTGAACAAACTTCAACATTTTCAGTTCCCCCGGGGTGGCCGATAATTGCTTGCGGTTACGCTTTCTGAGACTAACCTAATCGCTGGTCCTGCGCCAATCGCCCCCCTGCTGCGGTATAATTCCATGGCATCGGTGGTCCAGCACCAGAAAAACATCGAAAACGGGGGATCCAATGAAGCGCAAGCTCTTAGTCGCCGCCACCGCGGCGCTGTCACTTATTCAGTTCGCCTACGCCCAGGACGAAGTCATTGCGGTCGAAGGTCCACCGCAATCCCTGACAGGCCTGAAAGCTGAAGCCGTCGAGATGGTGGGCGACAATGCAAAGCTGACCCAGGAAATCGTCGACAGTTTGTTTTCCTTTGGCGAACTCGGCTTCCAGGAATTTGAAACCCAGCGTTACCTGACAGAGATTCTCGAATCGAACGGTTTCGAGGTCGAACAGGGCGTGTCGGGCATACCCAGTGCCTGGTGGGCCACTTGGGGCAGCGGCAAACCGGTGATTGCCCTGGGTTCGGACGTTGACGGCATCCCGAAATCATCGCAGATGCCCGGCGTTGCCTATCGAAAACCGATGGTGGAAGGCGCGCCTGGACATGGTGAAGGCCATAACTCGGGACAGGCCGTCATCATCACTGCCGCGCTTGCTGTCAAAGACATCATGGAACGGGACGGCATTCCGGGCACCATCGTGATCTGGCCGGGCATCGCGGAAGAACTCGTCGCGACGAAAGCCTGGTTTGCAAAGGATGGTCGGTTCGATGGTGTCGATGCCGTGCTGTTTACACACGTGTCCAACTCTTTACAGACGAGCTGGGGTCAGGCAACCGGTACCGGACTGGTTTCAGTCGAATATCAGTTTGACGGCGCAGCGGCGCATGGCGCAGGCGACCCCTGGAAGGGGCGCAGTGCCCTCGATGCGGTCGAACTCATGAACGTCGCCTGGAACTTTCGACGTGAGCACCTGCATCCGCTCCAGCGGTCGCATTATGTCATTGTCGATGGTGGCGATCAGCCCAACGTCGTGCCATCGAAGGCCTCAGTCTGGTATTTCATTCGGGAAATCGCCGCAGACGGTATTCGAGAAAACTTCGCCACGCTGCAGCGCATCGCGGAAGGCGCAGCGATGATGACCGACACTGGCGTCAGCCGCCGCATCATTGGCGCCGCCTATCCGCGCCATTTCAATCGTCCGATTGCAGAAGCCATGCACGAGAACATCCGTTCGGTGGGAATGCCCGAATGGTCTGAAGATGACCAGCAGTTTGCGCGTGCCTTCCAGGCTTACATGCATCGTTCCGATCTCAGTGGTCGTGCCAGGGAGCTGGATGGCCTCAGGTTGGAAATTGACGAACTTCAGGCACCGCTCGATGAACCGAAATCCGGGGGGTCCGATGATATCGGTGACGTCTCATGGAACGTGCCTACGGTAACACTACGCTTTCCGTCGAATATCGAAGGTGCCACATTTCATCACTGGTCCAGCGGTATTGCGATGGCAACACCCATCGCACATAAGGGTGCCACAGCAGGCGCAAAGGTTGTCGCAGCAACGATGCTGGATTTGATTTCGGATGACGAGCTTGTCGATGATGCCTGGACCTATTTCCGCGAAGAACAGACAGCGAACGAAACCTATGTTCCCTTCATTGGTCCGGACGATCCACCGGCTATTGAGAAAAACGCGCAGATCATGAATACCTACCGGGAGAAGATGCGCGAGTTCTATTACGATCCATCTCAGTACGGCACTTACCTGGAACAGCTCGGCATCGATTATCCGCAGCTCGAAGACCCGGACGCTGAAAAAGAAGAATGACGCCGCCAGGAAGTAACGATGAGAAAACTGATTACGGGCACCATCGCACTCTTTTGCACCATCGCCTGCATGGCGGCCGGACTGTGGCAGTCCGGCTCCGGCGAGGTCGAATGGATCTCGCAGAACGCTGGCAATACGATCAAGGATGAGACCGCGCAGAAGGACGTGACGCCACGCATCGAGTTTCGGTGCACTCCGGGCGACCCAACGATCACGGCGCGGGTCGATTGGTCAAGATTCATCTCTTCATTCAGCACCGAGGTCGGGTTCAAAGTTGACGATGGCCGCATCATGTGGCTGAAGTGGCGAGTGGACGGCAGCGAAAAAGTCACCTACAGCCCATCAGGGGATGATTCGGCGCGCCTTATTGAGGCCATGAAAGACGGTCAGACGCTGACGGCCGATGTGGCGCCCTACTCTGAAGGGCCGGTCGTCGTGACCTACGACCTGGCAGGATTTTCGGAATCGCTGGACGCGCTGCGCGCGAGTTGCCAGTAAGTCGATCGAGCTCGAGACCGCGTCAGTCGGGGTCGCCCTCGACGCCCAGTCGTTTGTGCATGACCGGACTCGTCGTCGTGTATTGCACGTGCACCTTTTTATCCGGTTCGATTCGCTGCTTGATAGCGAATGCGGCGAGAGCCGCCTCGTGAAATCCGCACAGAATCAGCTTCTTCTTGCCGGGATAGAAATTAATGTCGCCGACGGCATGGATGCTGGGCTCTGACGTTTCGAATTTCTCTGTATCGACGTTGATCGTCTTGCGATTAATGTCAAGTTCCCAGTCGGCGATAGGACCGAGCTTGGGCGCGAGACCGAAGAACACGAGCACGTGGTCAGCCTCGACCTCGACGGCATCCCCTTCCTTTGGCTGAATGACGATAGACCTCACCTGGCCGTCTTTGCCGTTCAGTGCCGACGCCTTGGCGCTCGTTATCTCATCGATCACACCATCGGCTACAAGTTGCTTCATCTTGTTCACGGAGTCCGGCATGGCCCGGTATTCGTCGCGACGATGAACCAGCGTAATTTTCTCGGCTTTGTCAGCGAGCTCGATGATCCAGTCCAGCGCTGAATCACCACCGCCGAGAATCACCAGTTTTTTACCGGCGAATCGGGACGGATCCTTTACGCGGTAATGCAGGGAGATGTCGGCCATCTCCTCCGCATTCGGTAAGCGGATGGGCCGTGGCTGAAATGAACCGACACCTGCTGCAATTACGACAGCTTTGCAATTGAACTGCTTGCCTGCACTGGTTTCGATGTTGAACGTATCATCGTCCTGGCGCTCGACCACTTGGACTTCCTCGCCGAGATGCAACCCGTAATCGAAGGGTTCGATCTGTTTCAGGATCGCGTCGGTCAACTCCTGTCCCGTGCACTCGGGAATGGCTGGAATGTCGTAGATCGGCTTGTCCGGATACAACTCGGTGCACTGCCCGCCCGGCTGGCGGATCGAATCGATGACTTGTGCCTTGAGACCGAGAAGACCCAGCTCGAAGACCTGGAACAGACCGCAGGGCCCTGCCCCGACTACGACAACATCAGTACTGATCACTTAATATGGCTCCTAAAAAATGGCTAGCGCATTGTCCAGTGATTGGCTACGGCCTGCAACGACTGGTCGATTCGCTTGCGGAATTCCTGGAATCAAAGGCTTTAGCGATACTCCAGCTTTGAGGGATCGCATTCAGGGAAGAATCCGGCCGGGCTGGGGCTCAACGCCAGCCAATGATCCTGCTCGCTCTTCAATGCCGCGCCGGGAAAGTCGACGCCGAGGTCCAGCAGGTCGATGATCTGCTGAAAATGCAGGTGCGGCGGCCAGTTGCCGTTGCTCGGTGGCTCCCCTACAGCCGCGATCTGTTGTCCGGCAGTCACTGACTCACCGACAGCGACGCGATCCAGCGTGTCCAATGACAGGTGGCCGTACAACGTGTGGAAGTTCGTGTCCGATGTTGCATGACGAACGATGACGACCGGGCCGTAATCGAGTTCGTTATCGTTGTTTGCAACGTAATCGATCACACCATCCAGTGGCGTGCAGACCGGCGTGCCGGCGGCACAAAACACGTCAATACCCATATGGATGGTTCGCATTTCGCTGGAGTCGCCCACGAAGGCGTCCGTCGTATACAACTCGCGGGGCTCCGCCCAGCGACCGAAAGCAAAGCGAGTGCCGGCTTCTGCCATTTTGCGATCAATTAACGCCGATAGTGCGCCGACGCCGAGGCCGGCCACGGGTCGGTCAAACAGGGTCGCGCCGATGCTGAGATCGAGGACGATTGCCCGACCGTCCGTTTCTATGACCGCTGCAGTCATTCGGGCGACAGCACGCGTCCATGGAACGCCGTGGTCAGCGCCCCGTTTTCCCGCGCCACCTCACCATTCACAATCACGATATCGAAGCCATCGGCGAGCCGCAGCGGGTCGGGGTAGCTGGCAGTCTCCCGGACCTTCAACGGATAGAAAATGATGATGTCCGCTTTTCGGTTCGCTTCGATGACGCCGCGTTCCTCGATACGCAGGATGCCGGCGGCGAAGGACGTCATCTTCGCGATGGCCTCCGGCAACGTG
The DNA here is from genome assembly GCA_029243005.1 of Woeseiaceae bacterium. Classification (GTDB taxonomy): domain Bacteria; phylum Pseudomonadota; class Gammaproteobacteria; order Steroidobacterales; family Woeseiaceae; genus SZUA-117. Next base: position 16,181 of record JAQWSV010000216.1, on the reverse strand, counting down.
AGGACACCGCGCTCATTGACGTAGGTCTCGATAATCTTTGCAAACGTGCCATGACCGCGCGGATGAAAACCTGTTGGACTGCCATCAGAACAGACACCCACGTTCGGATCCTGCAGCAAACGTGCCTGCAGTTCGTCGTTCATCACGAAATAAGCACCGGACGCACCACGTGGTCCAATCACATCAATCAATACATCCTCGAAAGGCATCTCCATTTCATGTGCGACATCGGCAAGCGTTCTCCCCGTCCAGGGGTCGGTGCCGAGCAAGGTCGCCTCTGGACCATTACGCTGATTGACCCGGTTCCGCAGATACTCCGCCAGTTCGTCGCGCCGCTCGATCTTCGCTATATCGAATTGCTCCTGCGCCTTGGCCCACAACGGAAACACGATGGCGATACCCGTATAACTCGCGGAATAAGGATAGATTTCGGCCGTGATATCGATGCCCTTGGCCCGCGCATCATCCAGAATGCCGAGGATTTCCGCGGCGCGTTCCGCGCCGCTGCCATAAACCGATTTCAGGTGCGAGATGTGGACGCGCGCGTCCTCACCCTGCTCCAGGAGTTCCGCGATCGAATCTTCCAGCGCATGATCGTCTTCATTCCTCATATGACTCATGATCATGCGATCGTTGGCGCCCACAACCCTGGCGAGCGTCCGCAGCTCATTGGTATCCGCATTGAGGCCCGGATTGTATTCGAGCCCCGAACTCATGCCGAAGGTGTAACCGAGCGTCTCGTCGAGCAGGTCGAGCATGCGCTGGAGGTCTTCCGGCTCCGGCTCGGTCGACCGACCAATACCGACCTGGTTTCGCAGAGTGCCGTGACCCACGAACATGACGAGGTTGGTGCCGATACCGCTAGCCTCAACATCAGCCATCCAACCAGACAAGGGCAGCACGTCAGGGCTGGACCCGTCCTGCCCCAGGGTAATCGTCGTCACCCCCATCGCAAGGAAGTTTTCCATCTCGGGTGTCTCGAGCGGATTACCGTGCGAATGCAGGTCGATGAATCCTGGCGCGACCACCCTGCCGCGGGCATCGATGATGCGTTTCACCCGCTTGCTGCGATCCGCTCCGGTCAATGCTGCATCACCCACGAAGACGATTTGATCACCGACGACAACCACATCTGCATCGATCGCGTCATTACCCAGGCCGTCAATCACGCGACCGTCTTCGATAACCAGGTCTATCGACGCATACTCCGGCAGGAAGGGTCCGGCCGCAGGTTGGCATGCAGCGAGGAACGCGGTCGCAATCAGTAAAACCGGTTTTCTATTAATCCTCAACATCCCGTTCTGTACGATAGCGTTCAAACCACGCAACGATATTGTCGACTTTGGCCACCAGGCGAGACGGCCTGCCGGCGATACCATGAGACGCCCCGGGAACACGAACCATTACGACGTCGACGCCCTTCAATGTCAGCGCCTGGTAAAGCTGCTCGGTTTCGGACATGGGCGTCCGATAGTCTTCCTCTCCCGTGATCAACATTGTCGGCGTCACCATGTTGCCAACCAGTGACAACGGTGAGCGCTGCCAGTAATGGTCGAATTCTTCCCACGGCATGCCAGGGAACTGGTGCGAAATCTGTCCGATATAGGAATCCGCTGTGAGCGTTTTGCTGATCCAGTTGACGACAGGCTTAGCTACGGCCGCTGCCCTGAACCGATCGGTCAGGCCGATAGCATAGGCACTCGCTATACCACCCGCCGAGCCGCCTGTAATAAAGAGGTTATCGGAGTCCGCAACACCGAGTTCGACCATCACATCAACACCGGAGTCGTGATCGGCAAAGTCGTCCGGACTCGAATACTTGTTGTGCAGCAACATGCCAAACGCTTCGCCATAGCCGCTGCTGCCGCGATGGTTGTCATAGAACACGACGTAGCCGGCCGCCGCCATCAACTGCATTTCCGCGGAAAAGTAAGGCCCGTAGGCTAGCGTCGGTCCGCCATGAATCTCGAGAATCAACGGATAGGCGGTGCCTTCCTCATAACCGGGCGGCGTGATGTACCAGCCCTGGATTTCCTGGCCGTCGAGCTTTGATTCGTAAGTAATCCCAGTGACCTGCCCCAACGTACGGTCGCTGAGCAAATCCTCGTTGAGAGCGGTCAAGACTGTACCGCCACGGCGCCGCGAGGCCACAGCAACATCGGCTGGCCGATAGGCCGTACCGGCGGTGTATGCCACCATACCGTCGTCGGACACCGTGTAGTTGCCACTCATATAAGGCCTGCCCAGGGAAGTGCTGCCCAGGCCCTCAGCGACGACCGTCATCTCACCACCGAGATTCGTGCTCGCCACTTTGCGCACCGCGCGATCGTCGTACTGAAAGAAAATGCGCCTGTTACCAGCCCAGCGAACATTACTTACGGATCGATCAAGATCTGCAGTCAATGCCCGGTCATCACTGCCGTCAATGCCCATGACATGCAACACACGCGTGTTGTAAATCACCATGCGATTGGCGTTGTAAATGTAGGCGACGTTCCGGCCGTTGGGCGACACGATAGGCGACGACTCGCCACCGGGTTTATCAGTGAGTTGAGTCAACGCGCCATCAATAACGGATACTGAGTAGATATCCGACTCACCGGATTCCAGTTGCCATCCGTCGTTCCGATTCGACGAAAACAGGATATTGTCGCCATCGGGCATCCAGGAGAATGGACCGTCTTGATCGTAGTCGCCGCTGGTCACCTGTCGTGGAGTTCCACCCTCCGATGGCACAACGAAAATGTGGTCATGTGCCGGCTCCAGAAATCCGCGACCATCCCAACGGTATTGCGGGGTATCGATGACCTTGACGGGTTCCGACCATTCCGCACCCTCCGGCTTCAAACGCGGCTTCGCCAGCGGTTTTGCCTCCGCAGGCACCGGCATGGAAAAGGCAAGCCAGCGGCCATCAGGTGACCACGACAGACTGGATGGTGCTCGCTGCAAATTTGCGACCAGCGCTGTAAGGCCGGAATCCATCCAGCGGACGAAAATCCCATTACCGGTATCGGTCGACTGGGTGTAGGCAATTCGCGAACTGTCCGCGGACCAACGCGGCGACGACGCGCTTGTCGTTCCAGAGATAAGTGGGCGGTGCTGGGCGCCATCTGGGTCGATAACCCAGATATTGGAACGGGTATCGTCCTTCATGATGTCGTTGCTGCGGCGCGTGTAAACGATATGCGAACCGTCTGGCGCGATTTGCGGGTCGTTCGCGTATTCAAGTTCGAAAACGTCCTCCGCCTTGAACGGCTTGAGGTCGTCAGCAAATGTTGCAGAAGAAATAGCGATTGGCAGCAAAGCCAACACGATGTTTTTAATCATTGTTGAATCCTCAGACTCGATATTGCGCAACTTGTACTTCGGGCCCGTAGTCCGCGTAATCCCCATCGGTTCGTTTGCCACGGTAATCCGACCAGTTGATTGTTTTATAGCGCGCTGGATGCTCATCGCTCACAACACTGGGCAATGGACTAACGTTGGTATCCGCCGTTGGATTGAAGAAAAAGGGAATGCTGTAGCGGTCTGTTTGTTCCATCGCGAGAACGCGATGAATAGCCGCCTGGTAAATGTCGTTTGACCAGACCTGCATCATGTCACCCGTGTTGATGACGAACGCGCCAGGTGTGGGCCCGATATTATGCCAATAGCCATCGCGAAATACCTGCAGCCCGCCGACGTCGTCCTGCATCAGTACGGTTAGGGCCCCGGCATCCGTATGGTGGTGTACGCCAAGATCGGCTACCGACAATGCCCCGACATTGGCAGCCTCCAGCGGATCTTTGATTGGGTAATAGTTCAGGCGGATGAAACCGGTATGTCCCTTCGCAAAATCGGACTGCATGAATCCGGCAGGCATATCGAGTCCGACACAGAACGCACGTAACAAGGCGAGGCTGAGATCAGTCACCGCGTCTCGGTAGGCACTCATGGTTTTCCGAAAACTGTCGTCAACGTCGGGCCAGCGATTTTCGGATGCGTAAATCGGATCGACACCGTCGGTCGTGTAGTCAAACACTTCCTTCTTGTCGCGCTGGTTCTTGGTGAGCTCGTTGTTGTAATACCCCCAGGGATTTTCCTGGGTGCGCATGATCGCGTCCTTGGCGGATGCGGGCCGGGCAAAAAAGCCGACAGTCTCGCGCCAGGTGGCATCAATCAGTGAATCGGAAACCCCATGATTGACGACCTGAAAGAAGCCCCACTCCGATGCAGCGGCGGCAATTGACTGCACAGCTTCGTTGGCGGCCGGCGATGCCGCATCCTGAACAATGGCGCCGACGTCGATAACCGGAACCCGCTGCACGACCTCGCCTGATTGGGCAATCGGGTACTGGTCCAGGTCATCTTTCAACTCAGCCATAGCTCTGTGATATTCATCGTGCTGCAGTGAATGCAGCTTTATATCACAGCCGATGAAAGGGCGATGCTGCCCTATCTCGACTAGTAGATGCCGGTATCCAGTCCGGCCGCGAGCGTCATCGCGAGTTCGGCTACCTGTTCGTCGAAAGCATCATCCCACTCGCCGCGGAGAATCAGCGGCTCGGACACGGTCTTCCAGCGCAGACCGGTCGTGATCCTGCCGATGCTCGTTTGTGTTCCTCGTCCGTCTTGTCCTGCACGAATATAGAGTGCGACCGGCAGGCCCTGGCTGGATTCGAGACACGGATAGTAAATCCGCTCGAAGAAATCCTTGATCAGCCCCGCCATGTAACCGAGATTCTCTGTGGTACCGATCAAGATTCCGTCACACCATTCAATATCTTCTGCACTTGCCTCGAGCGGCGACAGCGCACGGACGGTCAAATTATCCGGCGCCAGTTGAGCGATACCGGTCAACGCGGCGTCGCGCAGTCGGCGAGTGTTTTCTGACGGACAGTGACAAACAAAGAGCAGATTAGCCATCGCCTTTTTCCTGCCGATTAACCAGCCAGACACCGGTAGCGACGAACATCAGCGCGACCAGCAAGGCGATCGTGAGGGGCTCGTCCAGGATCAGCCATCCTGCGAACACACCAAAGATCGGTGTTAAGAAAGTAAACGAAGCGATCTTCGGTGCCGGGTAATAACGAATCAACCAGAACCAGGCGAGATAGGTGATCGCAACTACCCAGATGGTCTGGTAAACGACGCTGACTATCGCAAACGTCGACCAGCGAATAACGCCGGGTTCGCCGAGGCTCCAAGAGGCAACGGGCAGGATCAAAGCGGATACGGCGAGCTGGTAGAGCAAAGTTCGGGTCGGCGAAATCGTTGCCAGTGGTCCTGCTTTAACCACCACGGTCGCGGCACCCCAGAAGATCGCCGCACCAATGAGCATTGCATCTCCAACCAGCATGGTCTTAGTTGGCAATGTCATCGACTCCCCGAACGCAATGATAATGCCGAGGAAAGCAATACCGAGGCCAGCAAACTGCAACCGGTTGAGGCGCTCGCCGGGCACAAACCACTGGCTGCCCAGCGCCACCACGAACGGAGAGCAGAATAGGAAAATCACCGATCGCGACGCGTTGGTGAATTCGAGTCCCCAAAAGATCAGCACGAATTCAACGGTGAAGAAGATACCGGCGGCGATACCCCACCAAAGCGTGCCATCACGAACGAACAGGGGATCACGGCGTATGAGTGCCCAGCCTGTCAGAATAACCATCGCACCAATGGAACGAAACGCTGCCTGCATCACCGGCGAGATATCGACCAGCGTGAGCTTGATGACAACCTGCTGCACGCCCCAGCTCATGCACAGAATCAATACTGTGCTGACGGCAAGCACATCGAGATGGTCTTTCTTATCGATCAAGGTCTGGTTCTTGTCGCTCTATTGACGGCGAGAGCATAACACTACGCCTGATCACACCATCTGCATATCTTGTCCGGTGATACATTGTGCAAAACGCCAACGAGCGACATCCGCATAAACCCCATCGGGCACGACACCGGACACTGATCGTCAGGTGGGTTACTGAACATCATGTTGCCAGTGCCGTCATAGTTGTGATCCGGGCTCTGAACCCGTAGTTCGATGCGTTAGCCGTCCAGCGCTTCTCGAACGGCACGATAGCCATGGATGATGGCCGAGTTCGTATTGGCAGAAGCACCTGCGTCCGAATTGGCGATCGTGATGCGGCCATGGGGGCGGCGTCCTTTCACCCACGGCTTATCCGATTCACTGGCGTACTTCGGCTCCCATAACAGGTTCGGGCTATAAGCGTAGCCGTGCGCCCATCGATTCACCGTGATGCCGCTGATATCCCGGTCCGCATCGAAACCCGCACCCGACAACGCCTGGTCCAGCTGGTCTTTGACGTGATGCTCAAAGGTTGAGAATGGCGTCTCCAGCAAACGCCGCCTGCCCGCACGCCACTGTTCCGGGCCCTGGATGTCATCGAAGTAAGGCACGTAACACATGTGCAGAACCATGGGGCCATCGGGCGAGGTGCTGAAGTTGTAATCGCCCATGGTAACCGGGTAGTCGAGCTCGACCTGCTTGAAGAAGTCGTTGGTATAGAAAACGAATCGAATTCCGAGATCGGCAAACCAACGCCAGTTCGGCAACATCACCTTGGTGTAGGTCAGCGGAATCTTGACGTTGTAGGCAAGGCCGGCCTTTTGCTCTTCCGGCAACTCGGAACATATATAAGGGATAGCGCTGTTGTAGCAAGCCATGATGCAGTGACGTGCGCGAACCGTGTGCGCGTCGCCTGCGTGAACGTAGGTCACGTCAACCGCCTGCGAATTTCCCGTGTGTTGAGCGTTAACGACCGTACTGTTGAGACGAATCCGAACCTTCGCTCCATCCCGGTCAATCAGCGAGTAATCGAGCCGCGCAGTGACACTGTCCTCCATCGTGTCTCCGGGTAACGCGTCCGGAATCAGTTTCCTGACCAGAAGCCTAGCCACGGTCGCATTGCCGTCGGGGAAATGATGAATATAGGGCTCACTCCCACGACCACCCTCACGCTTCACTGTGGACTCCAGCCCGGGCAGACCGCCACCATCCCCGTATCCCAGGATATAGATAGCCGGTACCTCATCCATGCCGACGCACCAGTAGCTTATGCCCCAGCGCTGGTACATCTCAAGTACCTGCTCATCGACTTTCACGTAATCGCGGAGGTAAGTGCGATAGCTGATCCGGCTCAAAAGCGTGATCTTCTCGTCGCGGGTCATTCCCGGCAGGTAGTCGACTTCAGCAGTGAAAGCACGCACCAGGTCTGCCTTCGCCTTGTCGCTCATCGGCGTTTCAGCAGCAAACTCCTCCCATGGACGGCTGCCGTAGCCACTTACCAGTTTGCGTTTGCCATAGGTCTTGCTGTCGTAAGCGATGGCGTAGTTCAGGTCGAGCGAATCGTAGAGCGCCTGGTCAAAGTAGTCATAAAACTTATCGATCTCTACGCCAATCTCCTTGAACAGATCTTTCGAAACATCCGCGTATGACGATGGCGTGTCGATAGTTTCCGTGCCGCCATAACCGATACGTGTTTCACCATTGACCTGCCACTCATTGCGCTTTGCGTGTCCACCGAAGTCATCGTGATTATCGAGAATGATAATGCGTGCATCAGGATTCTCTTCCCGGTAGTAATGCGCGGCGGCCAGCCCGCTGATGCCGCCACCGACGACCACGAGATCGACATCTTCCTCTGGCGAACCAACAGGCCAGGTCGCGCCGCTGACGCGAGCATGCATCGTTTCCCAGGAACCGTCATGACTGCCCCGCAGTCCGGTTTTCGACGGAGGATAGTAATTTTCACCCAGCGCAAACTTCGCACCATCGGCACCGAACACCTCGGTCCACGGGCTCAGCAGAGAGGCGCCGATCGCCACCTGCGTGCCATTCAGAAAATCGCGACGGGATACTTTATCGCTCATCGAAACATCCCCCTTTCCGGTTCAATGCACTTTAATTGTCATTCGCCAGAAAGCCAACTACGCTTCTCCGGACCCGGTTTTTTCAGGGGAGTCGAATCGATGACTGCTTACAAACGAAACTTACGCCGTGACCTGTTGAAGACTATTGGGACGGGCGCCCTCGCCGCTTCGGTCGCTGGTTGTGTGTCAATGCCGTCCAGTGGAGCTAGTTTCAAGCGGCCGCACTCGCGCAAACCGATGTACGCGCCCAGGATCAACCACGAAAACGTCATTCGTGAAGTGGTCGGACACCGCCCCTATCGCCCAGCCGGATTCGTCGTACGCAGCGAAAAGCTGGGTGAGAAAGTCGTCGTGCACAATTACGGCCATGGCGGCTCAGGCATTACCTTGTGCTGGGGCTCATCAGCGCTGGCCGTTCGAGAGACACTCGGCATGGAACATCGTGAGGTCGCAGTGATCGGGGCCGGTGTCATGGGATTGACCAGCGCGCGACTGCTACAGGATGCAGGCTGGAAGGTTACGATCTACACGCGGGATATGCCCCGACATACCACCTCAAATGTCGCAGGTGGTGAGTGGGGGCCGGCAAGCGCCCACGACCCCGATCTCTCATCGGATGCCTTCAAATCGCAACTTCGCTTTGCCGGCCGGATTTCGCACCATGCGCACACCAATCTCGGAGGCGCCAACTACGGTATTCGCTGGATGGAGCTCTACCGCCCGACCAATAATTCCGGTCGCGACGAATTCAGCGGTATATTCGCCGATCTTTACCCCTACGAAGATATTCTCGGTCCCGGCGAACATCCATTTTCGACGGACTACTGTCGGATCGCAATGACGATGATGATCGAACCCGGTACGTTCCTGCGCAGGGTGACCAAGGACTTCTATCACGCTGGCGGAAAGATCGTGGTCCGTAGTTTTGTGGACAAGGAAGAACTACTGGCCCTGAACGAACCCGTGCTATTCAACTGCACTGGCATGGGTGCCCGGCAATTATTCGGTGACGAGGAAATGATTCCAGCGAAAGGCCAGCTTATATTCTTCCCGCCTGATCCGGATATCGATTATCTAACGATCGGTGGCGGCGCAAGCAATCTGTATATGTTCTCGCGATCGGATGTATTGCTACTCGGTGGGACCTTCAAACCGGGTGATTGGTCGACGCAGCCAGAACCGGACGAAACAGCCCGCATCATCCGCGAGCACCAGAGAATATTCTCCGGATTGCCGAGCTGACTACCAGAAGCGTAGCCTCAGGCTGAATCCACCGGGTTCCTCAACCGTCGTGGTTGATTCGGGAAACAGCGCCCGACATTCGGCTGCTGCGCGCGCCCGGTTGGATGTGATGTATTCCTTTTGCACATCCGGATTATCGATCGTCCCGAACGCTGTGTCGTGAATCTCATCATCCTTTTCGTGGTAGCACGCCGCATACTGGGCTTCCACGACAGGATCAACGACTTCACGAGTTATGGACGGCGAAACACTGACTTCAAATAGAACCACCAGCAACACCACAGCGATCAATACTGCATTGATTTTCCAGGCCTTACTCATAGGTCGAATTCTGCCAGCTGACGCGGCGTCAATACATACCACATTAAGCAATCATGCTAGACTCCCGCGCAGGTGGAAAACCATGTCATTCACCGGCAACAGAGGATTAAGAATAATGCGCGTCATCACGAAAACCCTGCTATGCCTGGCTTTCGCTCTACCGGTGGCTCATGCCCAGATCAAGCCGCAAACCATAGGATCGAACGAGACGATGTCGGATCCAGGCCCCAACTGGTTCGTTGTCCACGCCGGCGATGCTGGCTATGTGTTTGACGCAACCACCGGCGAAATGCAGGGACTGATATCGATTGCCAACCAGTCACCTGGCGTGCGTGCGAACATGGAGCGCAAGGAATTTTACTCGCCGTCTGTCTTCTGGTCGCGCGGCACCTGGGGTGAAAGAACGGATCGGCTGATCGTGCACGATTTCGAGAATCTCTCACCGGTCGCCGAGATCGAAATTCCCCCAAAGGCGACGTTGCTGGGTTTTCGCGCGTATACGGGAATGATGAGCGATGGCCGCCATCTCGGCATCAATAACCTGACACCGGCACAATCCATTTCAATTGTTGACGTGCAGGATCGCGAGTTTGTTGGCGAAATTTCCACGCCCGGTTGCTCGCTGGTCTTGCCAGTTGAAAACAATGACTTCCTGACCATCTGCGGCGACGGCACATTGATGATGATTGACCTGGATAAAAACGGCCAGGAAACCAATCGCGTGCGGAGCGACAAGTTCTTCGATGTGATGGAAGACCCGATTTACGATCGCCCGCAAAGAACCACCGATGGCTGGTTCCTGTTCACGCATGGCGGCAAAGGCTTTAATGTCACGACCAGCGGCAACTCGGTGTCGACCAGCAGTACGTTCGACATTGTCTCGGAGGACGATGCTGCTGACGGCTGGTGGCCAGGCGGTCGCGAGCTCGCATCGGTTCACAAAGGTCTCGAATTGCTATATGTCACGATGCACCAGGGTGGGCAGTATAGCCATCATGAGCCGGGCACCGAAATTTGGGTTTTCAATATGGCCGCAGGCATTCGTATCGGACGCATCGAATTTGAAACCCCGGTTGCGCATCTGCTGGTAACCCAGGAAGACGAGCCCCTGCTCATCATCGGCGACGAAGAAGGTGGTACGCACGTATACGACGCATTGACGTTCACGCACGAGCGCACGATTGTGATGCCGTCTGCGCGCATGTACATCGACCTCTAAACGATAACGCCTGATGCTCGACCCGCTCATTGTGAAAACGATTTCGATCGGCCTCGGGTTGATGTTTCTGCTGGCCGGCTATTACAAATTTGTTGAAGCCGCGCAGTTCAGAGTCACGCTGCTCGAGTACCAAGTCCTGCCGGAGTCGCTGGTTTCTCCTGCCTCACGAATCGTTCCGATTGTCGAAATCTTGCTCGGAGGTGCGTGGCTGTCCGGCTGGAATCAGGGCGGCATAGCGGCCATAGCGTCGGCGGCATTGCTGGGACTCTATGCATCGGCAATTTCGATAAATCTCTTCCGTGGCCGGGTGCACTTCGACTGTGGTTGTGGGTTCGGCGGCAAGTCTGACAACGAGCAGTACCTGTCCGGCGGGCTCGTCGTCCGCAATCTGGTATTGATCAGTGCTACGCTGACGACGACGCTGCCAGTGAGAGAACGCGCGCTGGGTGTTGGCGATTACATCACTCTCGTCGCTGCGCTGCTGGCGACGGCGCTGCTTTTCGGTGCGGCGAATCAGCTTCTCTCAAACCGGGCGGCGATCAACACCTGGAGGAAAGGCAATGGCTGATGCTGTCGTTGTCTCCAATGTAATCCTCTGGATCGTCGTCATTGTCCTGGCACTCGTCGTACTGGCACTTGCGCGACAAGTCGGCGTCCTGCATGAGCGGGTTGCACCGGCTGGCGCATTAATGCCCACCAACGGACCTAAGGTCGGAGAACTGACCGAGGCGATGTTGATCGAAGACATTAATGGACATACCATCTCTATTGGTGGCCCGAACCCTGATGGAATGAATACGCTGGTGATGTTCATCTCGCCGACTTGCCCGGTGTGCAAGTCGCTGGTACCGACCGCCAAATCGCTGGCATCGAAAGAGAAGAACAGGCTTAAACTCGTCTTCGCAAGCGATGGCGACAAGCTCGAACAACACCAGGCCTACGCAAAAGACCTGGATCTCGGCAAATACCCCTACGTACTGTCCGAAAAGCTGGGTATGAGTTTTGAAGTCAGCAAGCTGCCCTTCGCGGCGTTGATTGGCGCTGACGGCACGCTGCAGAGCAAGGGGCTCGTCAATACGCGCGAGCATATCGAAAGCCTCATTGAAGCGATGGATACCGGCATCGCGACGCTGCAGGAATACGTTGGGCAAGCCCAACAGGACCATGAACATTCAGTGAAGGAAAAAGCTTCATGAATACTAAAAACATCGTCGACAAAACCTATTACTGGATTGATCACACCGCGAAGGAGCAAACGCTCAGACTCGCGCGCATGATCTCGCGACGCAACTTCCTATCACGACTCGGCGCGATGCTTGCCGGTGCGGCAACCTTACCCCTGCTACCAGTCGCGCGGTCCTTCGCCCAGGAGTCCGTTCAGGAAATCGGCGACGACCAGAGCTGTGAATACTGGCGTTACTGTGCATTGGGTGGAACACTCTGTACCTGCTGCGGTGGCACGATCACGTCCTGCCCGCCTGGCGCCGAAGTCTCTCCGATTACGTGGGTCGGCACCTGCCACAATCCGGCTGACGACCGTGACTATCTGATCTCCTACAACGACTGCTGCGGCAAAAGCGCTTGCGCGCGCTGCAGCTGCCACAACACCGAACGCGATCGCCCAGTTTATTTCCCTTCGAACAGCTCCAGCATTCTCTGGTGTTTCGGTACGGAGACACGCACCTATCATTGCACCGTCGCCGTAGTACTCGGCGAGGCCGCCGGAGGCGACTGACAGTTTGCTCCTGAGAGAGCCCGCTGGCGCCATACAGCGTTTCGCAGTTCCTCTCGGCGCTTATTTACGCCTTTGTAAAAAGCGCTTGTTCGGAATTGTGCGCCTCGCCTCGCGCTCACCTGGCTTCCACAGGAACAAGCTGTCGCTCCGACCGTTTCTACTTTCGTTATTCCTACTCACTGCATTCATCCCGGCTAACGCAGATCCACATACCGATTACCTGCTTTATTGCCGCGGCTGCCACCTGCACACGGGTGACCCGGTTCTGGATGCACATATTCCGAGCCTGAAGACGCTCGTGCCCTTGATCGCGTCGCCGGATGGCCGTGAGTACATCGTTAGGGTTCCCGGCGTGTCCCAGGCCAACCTGAGCAACGCACGCCTTGCTGCCGTGCTGAACTGGGTGCTCACCGAATTCAATGCCGACAGCCTGCCCGATGACTTCGAGCCATACACCACCGAAGAAGTTGGAGCAGCACGCGTGAAGGTACTGGTCGATCCGCTCAGGGCGCGCGAAGAAATACTGAACAATCAGTAAGCGGTCCGTCGCCGGCAGCACTTAAAGGCATGTATGGCCTGGCCCGAATGGTCCGGAATCATTCATTGTAGTCAACGCAATATCTCCAGCAAACACTCGCAGATAACTGCTGAGTTCATGGGGATAACTCCATGCTTTACCCCTCCCTGCGTCAAATCAATCGACAAAGATATCCAGCGGCAGCAATGCTGTGACACCAACGTTGGGCACATCAACCAGCTGCGCGATGCGCAGGTCCACCGCAACGCTCGCGATAATGTAGGCCTGTGTACGGTCATAGCCGTAGCGACTTGTGATGTAGTCGACCATCGCGACCAGTGCATTCTGTGCAGCGAGATTGAGATCCTTGGACAGATTCGGCAACGTCGCCACCTTGGCATTGGCTAGGTACGCAATATCCCTAGGTATCTCGCCCGCCGCCTTCAACGGATAACCGGTCGTTGCATAGAACCTCGACGAAGGAATATTCAATAGGGAGGCGGGACCCTCATAGTGCGGTCCATGGCTGAGGTCAGGTCCATCACGAACGATACGCGTCGTTACCGTGATGTCGGCATCCATCTCGATGGCTGTGCCCGAGACTTCGCCATCGCCCTGCGCGTAATGGAAGTCCCCGATCGCGAGACCACAACCATCAATCTGGCAGGGTAGGTAAACAGTGACGCCTGCCTTGAGATAACGAATATCCATATTGCCGCCATTTTCCCTTGGTGGGATCGTGCGCAAGCACTGGCCCGGCTGGCTGCCCTCTTCACCACAGAGCGACGACGGCTGGGCCATATCAACGTCCGGCGTATATACGGCGCCGCCCGCTTCCGCCAGCTGTGCTTCACGATCGAGTACTGTGGCAAGAAGATCCTCGCCCGGCATGGTTGCCATGACACCCGGGAAGCTTGCATTCGGAATGCGCACGCCCGGGATGGCACCAGTTTCCGCGTACTCATCATTCAGGCGCCAGACAACAAAGCGGTCTTCACTACCTACCGCATCGCCGGCAAAGCCGAAGGAAGACGCGCTGGTGTAGCCCACTGGTCCGGGGTCGATGGATTCAATCGTGACCGCGAGCACATCACCGGCGACGGCACCCTCGATGTAAACGGGCCCGACCATCGGGTGAACGACGCCGAACTGGTCAACAGGGCTCGTCTCGGCGACAGAAAACCCGTCAGGGTCAAGGTGCATGTCCTCAGCATCCCTACCGCGCATGATGATGCGCTCACCGGGTGCGGCCCGCGCCGCCATCGGGATATCGGGGTGCATTCGATTGATACAGGCCGGATCATCGGCGCAGTCGAGGCCGGTCCCACCGATTTCAACATCGGCTAGTGCCGACGATACGTGGAAGGTTAAAAAAATGAGAATCCCGCGAAAGATGGACATGGATCTGCACTCCTCGTTATTTCTTTTGTACATGTCTCCACATCATACGCTGGTATTATTCGCGTCTCACTGAATCCGGAGCACCATGAATGGACAGCAGCAAGAACGAATCTTTCGTTAACGCGATGTGGGACGATTCGATCATTCCCGAGCTTTGCGAATACATCAAAGTCCCCAATAAGTCCCCGATGTTCGATCCCGACTGGGAAAAACACGGTTACATGGACAAAGCGGTACAAATGTTCGAGCGCTGGTGCAAGGAACAACCGATTGAGGGTATGACGACCGAAGTCATCAAGCTCGAAGGTCGGACACCCATCCTGCTCCTAGAGGTCCCCGGCGATTCTGAAGATGTGGTGCTGCTTTACGGTCACTACGACAAGCAACCGGAATTCGAGGGCTGGGCTGACGATCTTGACCCCTGGAAGCCCGTCATAAAGGACGGCAAGTTATACGGCCGCGGCGGCGCCGACGATGGCTATGCCGTCTTCGGTTCGTTAACCGCGATACGCGCATTGCAGGAACAGGGCATACCGCACGCACGCTGCATCGTACTGATCGAAGGTTGCGAAGAGTCCGGCAGTTTCGACCTACCCTACTACATGGAACACCTTGGCGAGCGCCTCGGTACGCCCAGCCTTGTCGTCTGCCTAGACGCCGAGTGCGGCAACTACGATCAGCTCTGGTGTACCACGTCGCTGCGCGGCAACCTGGCCGGTAGTCTGGAAGTCGCGGTACTGACAGAAGGCGTGCATTCGGGCTCCGCTACCGGCATCGTTCCCTCGTGTTTCCGTGTACTGCGTCAGCTCCTAAGCCGTATCGAGGACGAAACCAACGGCAAGATCAGCATCGACGACCTGTATGTCGAAATTCCGGAGCAGCGCCAGGAGCAGGCCAAACTGGCCGCCGAGGTCCTCTCCGACTCTGTTTACAAGAAGTTTCCGTGGGTCGACAACGATGCCGAACCGTCGGAATCCATTTACGAGTTACTTCTCAATAACAACTGGCGTCCCGGCATGACCGTTACCGGTGCAGACGGTATGCCCACGCTGGTCAATGCCGGCAACACGATGTTGCCGAACACCAAGCTGAAGCTCTCATTTCGCTTGCCACCTACCCTCGATGCGGATGACGCAGCTGAAGCGGTGAAAAAAGTACTGGAAGCCAATCCCCCCGCTTTTGCGAGGGTTACGTTCAAGGTCGAATCAACAATGGCGGGCTGGAATGCCCCGCCGATCGCCGAATGGCTGGAAGCATCGATGAACCGCGCGTCGCATGCCTACTTCGACAAGCCGTCAGTCTACATGGGAACCGGTGGCACGATTCCTTTCATGGGCATGCTGGGTGAACAGTTTCCGGAGGCCCAGTTCCTGATCACGGGCCTCCTGGGTCCCAACTCCAATGCCCACGGGCCGAACGAGTTCCTGCATATCGAGAAGGGCAAGAAACTGACCTGTTGCGTCGCCGAAGTGCTGGAGGATCACTACAAACGCTAGCGCAATGAACAAGCTTCTACATATAGTCCTCGTACTCGCGGTTCTGATTGTCGGTGCCTGGTACTACCTGCAGGGCGTCCTTCCCGAACCACTGCCAGAGTTCGTGCTTTCCGGCCAGACAATGGGCACAAGCTATCGGGTGATCGTCGTCAATCCCGAGGAAGGACAGCTGGATACACTGGGACAGCAAGTTCAGGAGCGGCTTGCCGAGATAGAGGTCCGGTATTCGACCTGGAAACCTGATTCCGAACTCTCTCGACTGAACATCGCACGGCCCGACACCTGGCATCCTGTTTCTCGGGAATTTTGCGACACACTCAGTGGCGCACTTGCCGTCTCTAAACAGACGGACGGTGCGTACGATCCGACGGTTGGCTA
>JAQWSV010000215.1 GCA_029243005.1 Woeseiaceae bacterium | reverse complement strand
CTGCCGCGGAAATCAGTGCAGCTGACATCATCGATGCCCTCGAGGGCCCGGTAAACATCACGGAATGCAGTGCGGACGACAGCCTCTGTGATCTGGAGGCAGTCTGCAACGTCGGCAGTGCCTGGCAACGTATTAACGTCGCCATCTGCAGAGCCTTGGGCGACATCAGCCTGACTGATCTTAAGCGTTCGAAAGCACCAGTGCCACACTTCGAATTAGCCGGTCTCCCGGTCAGCGTGGAATCCAAGGACTGACAATATGTCGACGCAACAAAAAGAACTCGAATCACTGGTCAATCGTCGTTACGAACACGGTTTCGTGACGGATATCGAACAGGAGTCACTGCCTCCGGGCCTCGATGAGGACGTAATCCGGGCGATCTCCGCGCGTAAGAATGAGCCCGAATTCATGCTCGAGTGGCGACTGAAAGCGTACCGACACTGGCTGACGATTAAAGAGCCGGAGTGGGCGCACGTGCACCACCACCCGATCAACTACCAGGACATTTCGTATTTCTCCGCGCCGAAATCCGACAAGGACCGGCCACAGAGCCTCGATGAAGTCGATCCCAAGCTGCTCGAGACATACGACAAGCTCGGCATCCCGTTGCACGAACGTGCACGTCTCGCCGGCGTAGCCGTTGATGCCGTTTTTGACAGCGTATCGGTTGCGACGACGTTCAAGGATAAACTGTCCGAAGCCGGCGTGATCTTCTGCCCGTTCTCGGAAGCCGTAGTCGAGCATCCGGCACTGTTGCAGAAATACCTTGGCACCGTCGTGCCGCATCGTGACAACTTTTTCGCGGCCCTCAACTCGGCGGTTTTCAGTGACGGCTCGTTTGTATACATCCCGAAAGGCGTCCGCT
Source organism: Woeseiaceae bacterium (assembly GCA_029243005.1). Taxonomy (GTDB): domain Bacteria; phylum Pseudomonadota; class Gammaproteobacteria; order Steroidobacterales; family Woeseiaceae; genus SZUA-117. Next base: position 11,394 of record JAQWSV010000215.1, on the reverse strand, counting down.
GTCCGATGGAGTTGTCGACCTACTTCAGGATTAACGCCGCCAATACCGGCCAGTTTGAACGAACGTTGATCATTGCAGATGAAGGTAGCCATGTGAGTTATCTCGAAGGCTGTACAGCACCGATGCGCGACGAGAACCAGTTGCATGCAGCAGTGGTCGAGCTCGTCGCGCTCGAGGATGCCGAAATCAAATATTCAACCGTTCAGAACTGGTACCCGGGCGACGAAGATGGCAAAGGCGGTATTTACAACTTCGTTACCAAACGGGGCGATTGTCGTGGTGCAAATTCAAAGATTTCCTGGACTCAAGTGGAGACTGGATCTGCCATTACCTGGAAGTATCCGAGCTGCATCCTGCGCGGTGAGAATTCGGTTGGTGAGTTTTACTCGGTTGCCGTCACCAATAATCTTCAACAGGCCGATACGGGCACCAAGATGATTCATATTGGCCGAAACTCGTCGAGCACAATCGTCTCGAAAGGCATTTCGGCAGGTCACGCACAGCAGTCCTATCGCGGCCTGGTTCGTGTGATGCCTCAGGCTGAAGGCGCGCGCAATCACACGCAATGTGACTCACTGCTGATCGGCAAGGAATGTGGCGCCCATACCTTCCCGTACATGGAAGTCAGGAATTCAGGTGCCAAAGTCGAACACGAAGCAACGACGTCGCGTATCTCGGAAAACCAGTTGTTTTATTGCCGGCAGCGGGGAATTTCCGAGGAGGATGCCGTCAATATGATTGTCAATGGCTTCTGCAAAGAAGTCTTCAAAGAATTACCTATGGAATTCGCGGTGGAGGCACAGGCGCTGTTGAACGTCAGTCTCGAAGGCGCCGTCGGTTAGGAATCATCCAATGAGCAAAATGCTGGAAATTGAAAATCTGAAGGCCCGCATCGCTGGCAACGAAATTCTCACTGGGCTGAACCTCGTCGTCAGTACCGGAGAGGTGCATGCCATCATGGGTCCCAATGGTTCGGGTAAAAGTACGCTGGCACAGGTAATTGCCGGACATGCTGACTACGACGTCACAGAGGGCTCCGTCAAATTCGACGGCAATGATCTGCTAGAACTCGAGCCCGAAGAGCGCGCGCGCGAAGGAATCTTTCTGGGTTTTCAGTACCCGGTCGAAATTCCGGGCGTCAACAATGCCTACCTGCTGAAAGCGGCGGTCAATGCGAAACGCAAGCATGTCGGCATGGATGAGATTGATGCTTTTGAGTTCCTGAAACTCGCACGCGAAAAGATGGCGCTGCTCGACATGGATCAGAGCTTCCTGAACAGAGGCGTCAATGAAGGCTTTTCCGGCGGCGAGAAGAAGCGTAACGAGATCCTGCAAATGGCCATGCTCGAACCAAAGCTCGCGATTCTGGACGAGACTGACTCAGGCCTGGACATTGACGCGCTCAAAGCCGTTGCCAACGGTGTCAATGCACTGCGTCATGCGGACCGGGCAATCGTGCTCGTTACGCATTACCAGAGATTACTGGACTACATTGAGCCGGACTTCGTCCACGTGCTGTCCAAAGGTCAGATCGTGCGCTCGGGAGACAAGTCGCTGGCCCTCGAGCTGGAAGAAAAAGGCTACGAGTGGGTGCGGGAGGTCGCGAACGCATGACGACGCAGGTAATCGACAAGTCTTTACTGGACGCGGCGGTCAAGGCGATGCCGGATGACCGCCTGGCCGGGTTACGGCGAGAAGCTGCGGATCGATTCGTATCACTCGGCTTTCCCGGAACAGATCATGAAGACTGGAAGTACACCAATTTGTCAGACATTGAGGCCCTCAGCGTCGCATGGCTGAAGGGGAACCCGAACCTACAGCCGGTGAGTAGCGTCACGGATATTACCGACGAAGTTCGCTCGGCCATTGACGCGCACTGGCTCTTGGTGCGAGACGGTGTGGCTGACGATATGTTGCCGGATATTGATGGAATCGAAATCGAGAGGCTGGTGGATGCTGACTGCTCGGCACTGTCCGCTGACGATGCCCTCTCGGCATTCAATGTCGCCCTGTTACAGGATGGACTCAGGATTCGTGTTGAACCAGATGCGGCACCGGATCGACCGTTGGCGATTTTGAATATCGACAGCGCCAGACAACGAGTCGTACAGAGTCGCCTTGTGGTCGAACTGGCCGCCGGTGCGCGCCTGGAGCTGATTGAATGCGCCCTTTCGAATGGAAGCGGATCGCAATTTACGAATTCTGTGGTCGATGTTGACCTGGAGAATGCCGCCTGCCTGACTCATACCAGGGTGCAGGACAGGCATCCCGACCACTCGGGCATATATCGTCTGCAGGCTTCACTCGCACGTGATGCGAATATTCGACATAGTAGTTTTGACTTCGGCGGCGCCCTGTCGCGCAATGACGTGGTCACCGACATCAAAGGGACAGGAGCCGCTGTTGGGCTCAACGGCCTGTACCTCGCCGGTGGCGAACAACATATCGACAACCACACCAGCATCATTCATGGCGTAGGTCCTGCAACCAGCGATGAGGAGTATCGTGGCATTCTGACGGGCCGCGCCCAGTGTGTATTCAACGGCAAAGTGATTGTCGCAGAGGGTGCCGACGGCACGAACTCCAGGCAGTCCAATCACAACCTGCTGTTGTCGGATCGAGCAGAAATCGATACGAAACCAGAACTCGAGATCTATGCGGACGATGTGAAATGCGCTCACGGCGCGACTGTCGGACAGCTTGACCACGCCGCCCTCTTCTACCTGCAGTCGCGAGGCCTGGATCGCGATCAGGCCAAGCAGATACTAACGCGGGCATTTGCGGCGGGCATGCTCAGCTCCCTGTCCGTGCCGGCCTGCGAGGATTTTGTCAGCGCAAGACTTGACCGTCGCCTTGCTGAACTTGTGGATGACGTCGATGACTGATTCCGGCACTAATGTTAAATCGCTTCCGGCCGCTGGCGACTTCGACTATCGCTCGGCGTTTCCCGCGTTGTCGCAGGAGATCAACGGACATCCCCTGATCTACCTGGATAGTGCCGCATAGTCGCAACCCCCTTCTGCCGTTATCGATGCGATTGCGAAGTATCAGCAGTACGATCATGCCAACGTGCATCGCGGCGTTCACACGCTGAGTCACCGCGCCACAGAGATCTATGAAGGTGCTCGTGACGACGTCGTGTCCTTCATCAACGCACCCAGCCGCACTGAAATCGTGTTCACTCGAGGAACAACTGAGGCGATCAATCTCGTCGCGCAGAGTTTTCTGCGCGACAACCTCGCGGCAGGTGATAAAATCGTCATCACACATCTTGAGCACCATTCGAATATTGTGCCGTGGCAACTAGCCTGCGAGCAGACAGGTGCAGAGTTGGTAGTCGCATCGATCGACGAATTCGGACAGGTTGATGAAGGTGAGCTGCTCGAGCTACTCGATGAACGCGTCAAGATGCTCGCTATCGCCTACGTTTCAAATGCGCTGGGCTCTGTGCAACCAATTGAGCGCCTCATTCCGGCGGCCCGGACACGCGGCATACCTGTACTCCTCGACGGTGCGCAAGCGGTACCTCACCTTCCCATTGACGTACAAAAGCTCGATTGTGACTTCTTCGCTTTCTCCGGCCACAAAATGTTCGGCCCGACCGGTATCGGTGTGCTTTATGCCAAGGAGGCACTGCTGGAGGCAATGCCGCCATGGCAAGGCGGTGGTGACATGATTCTCGAAGTTAGTTTCGAGGGCACGACTTACAACGAACTGCCCTACAAGTTCGAAGCCGGCACGCCGAATATTTCTGGCGCCGCCGGCCTAGGCGCAGCGATCCGCTTCCTGGCCGAAATTGGCATGGAACGAATCGCGGCGCACGAACACGGCGTATTGCAATACATGATGGAGCAACTATCAGCTGTTGATGGGCTGCGCCTGATCGGTACCGCTAGACAAAAGGCCAGCGTCCAGTCCTTCATGCTTGACGACATACATCCGCATGATCTCGGCACGATCCTGGATCACAAGGGTGTTGCGATCCGGACCGGGCACCATTGTGCGATGCCGGTAATGAACTACTTCGGCATTCCCGGTACAGCCCGCGCGTCATTGGGGCTCTATAACCACCGAGAAGACGTAGATCGACTTATCGATGCCATACACGCCGCGAAGAAGATTTTAGAATGATGAGCGCTGCAAGCACATCGCCAAAGGAGCTGAAGGCGCTCTATCGGGAGTTGATACTCGATCACGCCCGTAGTCCGCGTAATTTCGGCAAACTCAAAGACGCTACGCACTACGCCGAAGGTATCAATTCCTTGTGTGGCGACAAGCTAAAACTTTACATTGACGTAAAGGACGATCTTATATCAAGCGTGCAGTTTGAAGGCTCTGGGTGTGCCATTTAGGTAGCATCTACATCCCTGTTGACCGAAACGGTTGCCGGCATGACTATATTCGAAGCCATGCAAAAGTTTTCTGCCGTCATTAACGCACTGACTGGAGATACCAGCAGCGCCGATCTCGGCAAACTCGCCGCTTTGCTGGGTGTGCGCGAGTTCCCATCGAGGGTAAAGTGCGCAACCTTATCGTGGCATGCACTGCGCGCCGCGATCAACGATGATCAGCAACCGGCGACAACGGAGTAGCACTGCATGTTTGGACACACGAACGAACCGGTCACGATTGAACGCGATGTCACGGCAGTGATTATCCCCATCGGTGAGACCGTTACTCTTCGTGAGGGGACCGTCGGGTTTCTCACCCAGGCGCTTGGCGGCAGCTTTACCGTTTACGTCGAAGGCAACCTGTTTCGAATCGCAGGCGTCGACGCTGATGCCATCGGCAAGGAACCCGAACCACCACCGGCCATTCCGGAAAATGCGACGGACGAAGACATCGAAGGTGTCATCTGGGACCAGTTGAAAACTTGCTACGACCCGGAGATTCCAGTAAACATCGTAGACCTCGGGCTCATTTACCGGCTCGATGTCAAACCACAACCGGATGGCCATCGCTCAGTCGATGTGGACATGACGCTGACCGCGCCGGGATGTGGCATGGGCGAAATCCTCGTACAGGACGCCCAGGAGAAGATAGCCATCATTCCCACCGTTGCAGACGTGCGCGTGGAACTGGTTTTCGATCCACCATGGAACCAGACCATGATGTCTGACGAAGCTCGGCTGGCCACAGGCCTCATGTAGGATCAGACGATTCAATGCGAGCGACGATCAACTGGGGAAAATAAGCGCACTATGAAAACGCTCACGATCTTCAGGCATGCAAAGTCCAGCTGGAATCACCCCGAACTAAGCGATCACGATCGACCTCTTAACAAGCGCGGCAAACGTGATGCGCCAGTGATGGGGGATCGCCTGAAGGCTGCCGGCATTCGTCCCTCGCTCATTCTCAGCAGTTCGGCGGAGCGCGCATCGAAAACGGCACACACCGTTGCCAAACAGATCTGCTACCCAATCGAATTTCTGCAACGAGAACCAAGTCTCTATCACGCCGGCATGAACAAGTTGCTCGATATCATTGCAGTTCAGGACGAAGGGTTTAACAGCATCATAGTCGTTAGCCACAACCCGGGACTGACCGATCTGGCCAATGAGTTCATTCCGAGCCTAACATCAAATATCCCAACAGCGGGTTTCGTCTCTATCAAGATCGATACCGATGACTGGAACTTGCGGACACGAAAATCTGCAGAACTCATCACCTACGACTACCCTAAAAGACAGCCTTAATTCGGGCGGCGCCGAGCGCGCAGTTTCCTGCGCGTGTGTTTATCGGGACGTCCGCCCGTTCTGGGCATTTGCAGGCGATCCATCTTGCGGCCATCAATGAGCCGTTGCCGTTGCACCCTCGCGGTTTCGTCTTCCGAGAAACATAGCCTGGCTTCGGCAGCCGGCCCCCGCCGACTAGGAATGCCGATCACAGTCAGCTTCCAGGGCAATTGGTTGCACACGATCTCCACCACATCACGTGTCTTCAGTGTCGATGAGGGTTTGGCCTTTATGCCGTTGATCCTGGCATGCCCGCCGTTGACTGCCTTCGCGGCAAGGCCTCGCGTTTTGTAAAAACGTGTGTAGTAAAGCCATTTGTCGACCCGGAGTACCACGACTAAAGTAGCTGCCCTTCTAGGTAACGTCTAGCGTTGCTAATATACTCTGCATTCTTTCCCAGACAAGAACAATACGGTGTCGAATGAATTTCTGGCGTCTCTCGCCGAACAAACCGAAGCACTGAAATCGCAGGGCTTGTACAAGCGTGAGCGGGTCATTGCCCGGCCTGGACGCTAATCGAACGCACAAAAGCAATGCGAGTAGACACCCTTCGGATCGTTGAACCGGGTCAGCGGCGATAAGACCTCCTCCACGACGCCAGCCAGGCGCTCGACGGCCGATGAGGGTCGCGCAAACCGGGTGATATCAATGCCCCACGCCTGTGCACCCCCCAACATGTCGAGCATCATCTTCTCAACAGGGTCCAATTTTCGCTCGAAGTACTTCAGACCTGCTGCTCCTGCATCCAACCCGGCCAGCTCTCCGGCAGCCGCTATCGCCTGCTCCAGTTCGCCGAGTTCGTCCACGAGCCCGTTAGCCAGGGCATCGTTGCCAGTCCAGATTCGTCCCTGCGCGATGCTGTCGACGAAATCTTCGGACATCCCTCGGCTATCAGCCACGTGGCTGACAAAGTCCGCGTAGTCCCGATCGATCATTGCCTGGAAAATTGCTTTGCCTTCCTCCGACATTGTGCGATCCGGCCTAAGTTGACCGGCCCACGGTGTCGTCGCGATGCCGTCAGTCGATATACCCAGTGCGTCCAGCGAACGCTCAAAGCTTGCGAACATACCGAAAACGCCAATTGATCCCGTGATCGTATACGGCGTGGCATAAATCCTGTCCGCGGACATGGACACCCAGTAACCACCCGAGGCTGCAATACTGCTCATTGAAGCAACAACGGGTTTACCGGCTTCCCGCAGCGCAAGCACTTCGTCACGAATCACCTCGGACGCTAGCAGGCTGCCACCCGGGCTATCAACGCGAAGCACGACCGCTTTAACTGAATCATCCTGACGCACTTCGCGAAGCAAACGCGCTGTCGTATCACCGCCGATCGTTCCCGGATCACGATCGCCGTATAGGATCTCGCCGGATGCGACAATAACGCCGATGTTCTGCGCTGCCACTACATCACCCTTGAGCAAGCGCATCCGGTGCAGATAGTTGTCCAGGCCGACTGCCGGATAGGTAGAGTCATCGCCATTGCTACCGGCAACTTCAATCATCCGAGCACTGACCTGATCGCGCGTCCAGAGGCCATCGACAAGGTTGAAGTCGAGCGCGATCTGCGCAAGATCACCACCCGTCGATTCTACTGTCGTAATGAGGTCATCCAGCGCACTATCGATCGTCCCCGGCTCGAGAGACCGCGCAGACTCAATATCTGTCTTGTACTGCGACCACAACTGATCGATCACATTTCCCAGAGCGGCGCGATCTGTATCGGACATATCGTTCCGCGTATACGGTTCAACAGCAGACTTGTAGGTACCCGCCTGGAACACGTTCCAATCGATCTGCAGCTTATCCAGCGCGTCCTTGTAGTAATTCAGGTAGGCACCAAAACCGTAAAACGCCAGAACGCCTTCGGGATGCATATAGATTTCGTCTGCATGTGCAGCGAGATAGTAATTCCCTTGGCCAAAGTAGTCGGCCTTCGCAATCACAGGTTTGCCCGAGTCACGAAAGTCCTCGATCGCATCGGCAACTCGGCTCAGCTTACTCAAGCCCCCACCCGGCAACGCCGACAAATCCAGCATTACCGACGTAATACGGGCGTCATCTTTTGCGTATTCCAGGCCGTCAATGATGTCGCGAACGAGCGTTTCCGGATCAGCGTCGCCTGTCAACTCACCCAATGCACGGGTAAACGGATCACCGGCCAGCTGTTCGACCAAGCGACCGTTAGGGCGAATCACCAAGGCCGCGCTGCCAGGAACCGCCGGTGTAGACGCGAAGATTGCCCCGAAAACGATTGAAAAGATGAATAACAGAATAACCAGGTGCAGCGCTTTGCGAAGGGCGTCAGCACCGGTCCATACAATGTGGATAATATTTCGAATCAGGCTAAACATAAGATCAGGGTGATACGCCCTCATCGATAGGGCGTGAGTAGATAATACGATAAATCGATTCGTTCTGATCGTCGGACAACAAGATCGAACCATCTTCAAGCTGCAGGAGATCAACGGGTCGGCCGGACACCTCTTCGTCTATAAGCCAGCCTTTGGCAAAAACATCATAGGCAGTCGGCTCGCCGTTGCTCATGCGAACCATTGATAACCTGTAGCCGATTTTCCGCGAGCGGTTCCAGGATCCGTGCTCAGCAATCAATACCTGGTTGCGATATTCCTCAGGGAACATGCCGCCGGTGTAGAAGATGACACCCAAGGGCGCGACGTGCGCCCCGAGCTTCTGAGCCGGCGGTTCAAACTCGCTGCAGCTTCTCTTGTTCCCGAACTCCGGATCGGAAACGTTATCGCCATGACAGTAGGGAAATCCGAAGTGCATTCCTGCCTCGGGGGCACGATTGAGTTCCCCGGGCGGGATGTCGTCACCCAGCATGTCGCGTCCATTGTCGGTGAACCACAATTCACCGGTCTCCGGGTGCCAGGCAAAACCAACCGAGTTTCGTACGCCTTCAGCGAAAACTTCCTGGCCGCTGCCATCTGGATTCATTCGACTGATATTGGCCGAACCCTCCCACTCGCAAACATTGCATGGCGCGCCCAGCGCAATGTAGAGCTTGTTGTCCGGGCCGAAATCGATATACCGCCAGCCGTGATGCCGCTCAGTCGGCAATGTATCGATGACCACGACAGGATCGGGAATGGACTCAAGACTCGTTTCAATATTGTCGTATCGAATAATCCGATGGTTCTCAGCAACAAACAGAGCGCCATCCTTGAACGCAATACCATTCGGCATTCGCAGGCCTTCGGCGATGGTTGTAACGACGGGTGAGTCGTCATCGTTCTGCGTCACCGCGTAAACGCGTCCATCGCGCCGCGTCGACACAAACACGGTTCCGGATTCTCCTAGCGTCAATGAACGTGCATTAGGAACCTCATCGGTCCATACCTCGATCGAGAACCCATCGGGTAACGAAATATCCGAGAGGCTCGGATCCATCTGCGCTAACGTTTCAGCGCCAAATAACAACAGGGGTATCACTACCAGGACACTGGATAAGTAATGAGTTGGAGAATCGGAATGCATGGAATGGCTCTGTTTTGTTGTCTTTAGCCGGAGATCAGCCAAAGCGACAGATCAGCCCAGTACATGATGATCAGAACACAAGCCATCAGTATCAGTAGGAATGGGAAGGTCGCCGAATAGACGTTCATTATAGAACGGTCGAAGCGATAACTCGCGATGAACAGGTTCAGACCGACAGGCGGCGTGAGGTAACCGAGCTGCATGGCAGCGAGGAATACGATGCCAAGATGAAATTCATTAACGCCATACTGGGTGGCTATAGGCAGTATCAGCGGTACAACCAGCACAATAGCCGCAAAGATATCCAGAATGGCGCCCAGAATCAGCAGGAAAACAAACAACAAGAACATAAAGCTCACCTGGCTGGACACGAACTCGGTGATATAAGACAACAGTCTTTGTGGGACCTCCGCATCAATCATGTAATTTGTCGACGCGAGCGAGACACCTAGGATGATCAATATGCCTCCGACCAGCAGCATCGAATCACGCATGATGTCGGGTAATTCGGTGTACTTGATTTCGCGAAGGATGAACACCTCGACAATCAGCACATAAAGCGCCGTGACGGCCGCCGCTTCGGAGACCGCAAAGAAACCTGAATAGATGCCGCCCAGCACGACGATTGGCAGGGGAATCTCCCATTTGGCTTCCCACAGTGAAGCGCCCACCTCTTTCCAAGAGAAAGCGTTCAACGGCTGTCGATTGTTACGATTGATCCAAAGGCTGTATCCCCCGAGCAATACCAGCATTAATAACCCGGGTAATACACCTGCCTTGAACAAATCGTCAATCGAAACTTCCGCGACTACACCGTAAAGAATTAATGGCAGTGACGGTGCAAACAAGAGGCCGAGACTTCCCGATGTCGTCACCAGACCTAAATTAAAATTGTCCGGGTAGCCATCCTGCTTTAACGCCGGGTAAAGAATGGCACCGAGAGCAATAATCGTGACACCGGAAGCGCCGGTAAACGCGGTGAAAAAAGAACAGGCGGCAAGGGCGACCAGCGCTAGGCCACCAGGCATCCATCCCATTACAGCGCTGGTTACGCTGACCAAACGATGCGGCGCATTGCTTTTGCTGAGTAGGTAACCGGCGAAGGTAAACAGGGGAATCGCGGACAGCATCGGCATACCGGCAATACCCAGAATCTCGATGGCGATTGCCATAAGGTCTATGCCTTCCCGTTGATATCCTAGCATCGCACTGGCAGCAATTACGGTGAACAGCGGTGCCCCGAAGATCGCCACGAGAATCAGGAGCGCCGTCAAAATCATGACGCGTCCTCCTCGTCTAGTCTGAACGTCCTGACTAGCCCGCTTCCGCAAGAAAGAACAAAGCGGTAGCACATCAGAACAAACGACAACGGCAAAAGAACGTAGGCAATCCAGGCGGGGAAGTCGATCAATACTGTATCTTCAAACTCGATCACGAGTTCTATATAACGCCATGAATGCCACGCCAGCAGACCACACACCAATGCCGCAAATCCATCTACGATTGCGCGCGGAATGGGCGCGTACTTCTCGGCAACAAAGTGCGACAGTATGTCGATGCGAAGGTGACGATTGCTGCGGCTCGCGGCTATTGAGGCGATCAACGCAATCCAGAGTACAAATAACTTGACAAGCTCATCCGCCCAAATAAATCCGAAGCTGAAAAAAATGCGTAGTACGATCTGTACTACGGCGAGTAGCATGAGTGCACTCAACAGAATGACCAATGCCGCGTTTTCGAACGCGGTGCCCCAGCGATCCAGGCGCGCCGCGAGACAGTGGTCGTCAGACAAGATCAGTTGCCGCCGCGCATCGCTGCGGATTTGCCGCTTCTGAACTCGACGATGTAGCCCAGCATCTCTTCATAGACACCCAGTGGATAGGCGCCGTCCACCGCCATCTGGCGATTGAACTCGCTCATGGTTTTCTGCAACTCCGAAAACTGACCTTCTTCCGGTTCAACATGGGTAATGCCAATCGAATGCAGCGCCTGCAGCGCACTCTCGGATTCAGCCGGCGCTTTCTGATCGATGTCGGCATAGACTCCGTTCAGTACTTCGCTGACAACCACCTGATCGCCGGCCGATAGCCGATCGAACGTGCGCTTGCTGATTGCCAAGAAAGAGATACCAAATACGACGGGCATGTTGGTCACGTAT
>JAQWSV010000213.1 GCA_029243005.1 Woeseiaceae bacterium | reverse complement strand
CAGCCAACGCTTGCGCCACTGATCGCGCCCGCGAACCGGTCCGTCTTTGCGATAACGAAGTTCGTCAGCGTCCCACCCGACGACGTCGCAGATGTCATTGCCGCGACGGACTACGTGATCGAGCAGGGTTACGCCGATCCGAATCGTCTCGGCATCGGCGGCTGGTCGTCGGGTGGGACGCTGACGAACTTCGTTATCGCAAAGACGGACCGGTTCGCGGGCGCGATCAGTGGCGCAAGCGTTGGCTGGTATACCAGTACTTACGGTCATGACCCTTACATGCGCTGGTGGCATACCGAACTGGGTGCGCCTTGGCGGAATCGCGATCTCTGGGATCGGATATCGCCTTTCATGTATGTCGAGAACATCACCACGCCAACCCTCTTCATCCACGGAGAACTAGACTGGAATCAGCCCGTGATCCACTCGGAGCAGATGTACCAGGCAATGAAATATCTTGGGCGCGAAGCGTCGCTCGTCGTATACCCCGGCGCCTACCACGGTATTCGACGGCCGGTCTATCACGAGGACCTGCTGACGCGATTCGTCGACTGGTTCGACCGCTACGTCAAGAACGCTGAAACAGAATAAGCCAAAGACGCATCATCGTGACTCAACGCAAATTCAAGGTTCCGCACACGCTCGTCATCCTCTTCTCGATGGTCGTGCTCGCGCAGTTTCTGACCTATGTCATTCCTGCAGGCTCGTTCGATCGCATTGAAACTGAGACGGGTCGAATGCAGGTCGTCTCGGGCAGTTTTCAGTTAACGCCCGATGTACCCGCAGTTTCACCCTTTGCCGCACTGACAGCGATTCCGAAAGGCTTTAGCGGCGCGCACGAAATCATTTTTTTTGTGTTCATCATTGGCGGCATGTTTGCCGTTTTGCGGGCGACCGGCACGCTTGAAGCGGCGATGGCCTCCTTGCTCAGACGGTGGGGCAAGCAGCCGTTCTGGTTAATCGCCGGCGGCATCACGATGTTTGCGTTCGGCTCGACGACCGTAGGGTTCGGCGAGGAGTATTACCCCTTCGTACCGGTGCTGGTCAGCCTGTGTATCGCGCTCGGCTACGATCGAATGACCGCGATCGGCATCATCATGATCGGCTACGGTGCTGGTTACGGGCCTGCCTTCATCAACCCGTTTACAACCCTGATAGCCCAGGATATTGCCGGTCTCGAGCCGGGCTCGGGTATGTGGTTTCGTTTGATCTGTTTCGTCGTATTTGTCGGGCTCGGCATTCACCATGTCTGGTCTTATGCAAAGCGCGTTGGCAATGACCCTTCAGCCAGCCTAGTGGCCGATGTCGAAATTCCTGCCGGCGCTGCGATCCCGAGTGATGAAAGTGCACATGCGCTGAATGATCTGCCGCCGATGACGAAAGTTCAGAAGCTCATCATGCTCGCTATTGGTGCAGCAATGGCCCTGCTGATTTACGGGATGCTCGTCTGGAAGTGGGGCCTGTTTGAAATGCAAGGCCTGTTCGCCGGCCTAACGCTGGTCATCGCCGCTATTGCACGCATGAGTCCGAACCAAACTGCTGCCGAATTTAGCACTGGCGCAGGCAGTCTGACGAGCGTCGCACTATTGATCGGCGTCGCGCGTGCCATCCAGGTTGTGCTGGATGAGGGTGGCGTTGTAGATACTATGGTTCATGGCATCAGTATTCCGATCAGTGAATTGCCCGGAGCGGTATCTGCCGTCGCGATGTTCTTCATGCAAAGCCTGGCCAACTTATTCATTCCGTCGGGCAGTGGGCAGGCTTACGTCACCATGCCTATCATGGTGCCGCTCGCCGATATCGTCGGCGTGAGCCGGCAGGTTGCCGTCCTGGCATTTCAGTTTGGCGACGGCTTCAGCAATATCCTAATCCCGACCCAGTATGTGTTGATTGGTATCTTGGCGATGGCTGGCATTCCCTACGATCGCTGGCTGCGATTCGTAATGCCATTCATGATCAAAGTTGCGGTTGCGGCGTCGGCGGCACTGGTCATTGCCGTAATGATCGGTTACTCCTGATCGATCTACAGTGAGGCCTGTCTGCCACCTGTGGCGAGATGCACGGCATCACGGAGTACCGACGCGGCAGTGGGGATTGGCTCATCTTCACGGAGTTTGTAGAAAGACTTGCCGAATATATCACTGTCGATGACGACGCCCATTTCCCAGCCATTGCAGCTGCCGAGGAAGCTCTCCGTAGGCACAGCCTTGGGTTCGACTTTGAAACCCCAGGTGTCGTCGATTAGCTCCGCAGACGCGACCAATTTGATTGACTTACCTTCCTGCCGGCAATTCTGCAGGTCGCTGGCGCTAACATTCTTGATGCCGGTGACGTCGACGTCGGGCAGTGAAATCATCGGATCGCAAAACTGGTTGGCGGCTATGACGAGTTTGGCCGCCGTGTCCCAGCCGCCGACATCGAAGCTCGGATCGGCTTCCGCGGCTCCAATATCCTGGGCTTGCTGCAATGCGCTCGCATAATCATTGCCCGCCAGCATTTCGGCCAACATAAAGTTCGTCGTTCCGTTGAAAATGCCACGAAACCTGGTGATGTTTCCGCAGACCATGTCGCGCCGTATGACGTTTAGGACAGGCAGCCCACCGCAGAAAGTAGCACTGTAGAGAATTCCGACATCGTTTTTTGCTGCGAGATCCAGCAGTTCGCTGTGTGCCAGTGCGAGCGGAGACTTGTTGGCCAGGACGACATGCATGCCTTGCTGCAAAGCGGCCCTGCTGTTGGCCAGCCCGGGATCGCCGGTTTCCAGGTCGAGTGGAGAAGTCTCGAGCAAGATGTCGCAAGAGGCTCTTTCCAACGCGTCCGTGAACGAAAGGCCCGCACAGAATTCCGGTAGCTCGGCCAGTCGGCCACGGCTTGCCTTGTGGCACACCAGTGCGGCGAGCTCGAACCCCGAGTCGTTCATCGCTACGCCGCTGCTGTCGGCAACACAAGTCAGCAAAAAGTCGAGTTGGTATTCCTTGGACAGGGTCTCGCGACGCTCGTCGATGAGCGTCAGCAATCGCTGGCCGACATTGCCGACACCGACGAGCGCCAGCCTGACTGTTTTCATGGGTTGTTCATCAGGAATTCGAAAGGGCTGTATTGACTGTCAATTGAGCAGTATGCAGTATGGAATTCAATGTGGCGCCGGCACTTCAATATCGTTAATGGTAGCAAAAATTAATGGTAGCAAAAAGCTCCAAACCCCTGATCGATATCGTGAAGGATACGGTTCTCTGGATTATCGAAGGTGATACCGACGGTGCGGCCGAGGCACTGGCCGCGCAAATCGGTTCGGCGCGAGAAGTGCTGGTGTATACCCATTAGCGCGAGAAGAATTACGAAATACCGTCCCGGTGAGCGGGTTACGAGCATAGCGGCAAGAATATAAGAACCGACGGGTTGCTGCGGAAGGGTGGCGGCCAACAACAAGCATTGGGGGAACTATTGGATTTTGAAGGTAAGCGGGTGCTGGTGACCGGTAGCAGTCGCGGCATCGGATTCGATATTGCGAGAATGTTCCTGGAAGCCGGTGCGCGGGTTGCGATTAATGGCAGTTCTGACGCATCGGTTGACAATGCGATGGCCAGGCTCGAGAACTTCGAGGAAAAGATCGCGGCGCCGGGCAACATCGGCACGGTCGATGGTTGTGAGTCCACCGTTCAGGCTGCGATCGATGCTTTTTCAGGCCTCGATATCCTCGTTAACAACGCGGGCGTGGGGGCTGGGCGGCCGATCGCGGAATGTGATGAAGCGATGTGGGACGCGCACTGCGACGTCAATCTGAAGGGCTTGTTTTTTTGTTGTCGCGCTGCGATTCCCGCGTTGTCCGAATCAAACGGCAACATCGTCAACATTGCCTCGGATGCTGGACTAATTGGAGTTCCGGGAATCACCGTGTATTGCGGTACAAAGGGTGGTGTCGTGAACATGACCCGTGCGATGGCGCTGGAGATAGCGCCGGACGTCCGGGTCAATTGCGTCTGCCCGGGTTATGTGGACACTGACATGATTCGCATCAGTGCGAAAAAGAAACCGGATCCCGAGGCCTATTGGCAGAAAATGATCGACTATGCGCCGCTGAAGCGTATCGCCTCGACGGAGGAAATCGGCCATGCCGTGATGTATCTCGCCTCGGAGTATGCGCGGTTCATAACTGGCACTTCGTTGCCGATCGATGGCGGAACGACCGCCGGCAAGTAAGTCTCATCGGAACAAACCCATGACAAACGTTCTCGAACTCGATGCCATCAAGCAACGAATCGATATCCCCGAACTTATCGAGGCGATTGAGGAAGGATTCGTCCTTTACTCGGATGGCAAAGTCGTCGTACCGCCGGTCGGCTTTCTAAATTTTGAGGAGCCGCCCGGTGACGTGCATATCAAATACGGCTATGTCAAAGACGATGACGTTTACGTATTGAAAGTCGCCTCCGGCTTTTATGATAACCATAAGCTGGGCGTGCCGTTCGCCGACGGTGTGCTCCTGGTGTTCAGCCAGCAGACAGGACATCTGCAGCTCGTCCTGCACGATCAGTGCTGGTTGACGGATATTCGCACGGCTGCGGCGGGGGCCGTTGCAGCAAGGCAGCTCGCGCCAAGAGATGTGCAGGGTATTGGTATCGTCGGCACGGGCACGCAGGCACGCATGCAACTCGAGTTGCTAAGGGGAATTGTCGACTGCAATCGATGCGTTATCTGGGGTCGGAACCCGGACAAGGTTGCGAAGATGATCGATGACCTTGGTAACAGCGATCCGATCGCGGCGTGGGGGCTGGAATTCGAGGCAGCGGAATCAATCGACGTGCTCACGGCAAGCTGTAACCTGATTGTAACGACGACACCAGCGCGGGAACCGCTCCTGCATGCGGATCAAATTCGAGCCGGTACGCACATCACGGCCATGGGATCAGATGACCACGGGAAACAGGAGCTCGAGGCTGCGCTCCTAGGCAAAGCGGACCTCGTCATCGCCGACAGCATTTCCCAGTGTGTCGACCACGGAGAGTGCTGCCACGCTATACGCGACGCTGTGATTCGCGAGGCCGATATCCTTGAGCTTGGCGACGTTATTTCGGATCCGGAGAAGGGCCGGGGTGACGACCAGCAGATTACGATTGCCGACCTGACAGGCATCGCAATCCAAGATATCCAGGCGGCGAAAATGGCCAGCAAGGGCTGATAAATCGAGGGGACGATTGGTTTATCGTCGGCTGGGGAGTAACGGATACCCCGTTTCATCAAATTGTTGCACCTTCCGGGGTCGCCGAGCACTGAGGAGTATCACGCGCTATGGCGTCAGACCGGCTTAAAAACGTCGTATTTACTGTAATGAGGCCCGCCCCTGCCTTGACTTGAATGGTGGTGGAATGCACGATGACAGGCGAATACTAGTTTCAAAGTGTCGGGCAGACCGCGTGTAGGGTGCGGTAGATTAGATTAAGCTTATACGTATTGAATTATGCTGGTAGGCGCGTTGATCTAATCAGACGCTATAAAAACAAGCATCATCTGGCAGAAATGGGGATACAAAAATGACCAGACAGGATTCCGCAGCCGAGGGCTCGCGTGAGAAAGTGAATGTACTGACACCGCTGACGGCAGCCGTCCTTAGTGCGCTTTATCCGGCATCTCAGGTCGTCGCGCAGGAGGAAGAGGGCGACGGGCTCAGGGTAGAGGAGATCGTGGTTACCGCGACCAAGCGAACCATGAGCATCCAGGATGTTCCTCAGTCGATTATCGCGTTCTCGACGCAGGAAATTGAGCGTCGGGGCATGCTGGACATGGCCGATATCGCGAGTAACCTGCCGAGCATAACGCTGTCATCCAACAGGGCGGGCCGAAACGAGCTGGTTTATCGCGGCATTTCGACAGGCGGCTCATGGTTCCTAGACAGCCAGGTTGCGGTGTATCTCGATGAGATGCCGATGACTATGAGTACGACGCAGCTCGACCCGCGAATGGTCGACATCCAGCGCGTAGAATCGCTGCCCGGACCGCAGGGAACGCTCTTCGGTTCCAGTTCCCAGGGTGGCACACTCCGACTTGTCACGAACAAACCCGATCCGAACGGTTTCTCCGGTGAGTTCAGCGGCGAACTCAAGTCGACCCAGGGTGGCGAGGAAAGCTATGATTTCAACGGCTGGTTCAATATCCCGGTAACCGACAATTTCGCCGTTCGCGTCGTCGGTTACTCGCTGAAGGAAGGCGGATATATCGACAACGTCTATTCGACGGCACCGCACAGTGTCTGTGTGCCGGGCGCGGAATGCGATCACAATTTCGATCAATACGACATTGGCCCATTCGACCCGAACGAGACTGATGGCCATCTCTCGAGCCCGGTTCTGGATAACGCAGGGCTGGAACAAGAAAACTTTAACGATTACGCGATGACTGGCGGCCGAATCTCGGCCCTGTGGACGATTAACGAGGACTGGGAAGCGCTCCTTACGGTAATGAGCCAGCATTCGGAGACCACCGGCGTCTGGTACTCGGACACAGCGATCGGCGATTATAAAGTTGCGCGGTTCTCGGATGAATGGCGCAAGGATGAATGGACGGCGACTCAGTTTACGATCACCGGCGACTTGGGATTTGCGGAGTTCTCGAACTCGTTCGGCAAGGCAGACCGGCAGCAGTCCTACGTTTTCGATAATACGCATTACGATCCCTGGCACACGCGCCTCAAATCACGGTACTGGTCAGCCTGGAGAAACTGGTATGACACCTACTGGGGTTATACGACGTACGCCTACAATTACTACGACAAGTACGACACCGAATACAATGGTGGGTACGCAACCAGTTGGCAGGACTCGGAGCGGATTACAAATGAAATGCGCCTAACGTCGACTACGGACAGCCGCTTCCAGTGGATGGTGGGTGCGTTCTACGAAGACTTCACGGACGGCTGGGACGACAATTCAAACATCCCCAACCTGACGTCGACAAGACACTGGGATTATACCGAGTGGCGGACCTGCGACCTACAAAACCAGGGGTATCCGACTGCTTGTCCGCTGCCGGCGGCCACCAGTGAGTCCTGGTACCGCAGCCATTATATGCGCGACCGATCGCAGGTCGCCTTGTTTGGCCAGTTCGACTATGACATCACCACGGACC
>JAQWSV010000192.1 GCA_029243005.1 Woeseiaceae bacterium | reverse complement strand
GTGAGTCGCGGCACCCTCCGAATGAGCTCACCCGTCAGTGGATCGAAATAGGACAAAGACTCCACTTCATCGTCAAACAGTTCTACCCGAACAGCATCGCGCTCGGATTCAGCCGGAAAAATATCGATCACATCACCGCGCACCCGATAGTTGCCCTGCGACAGATCAAGCTCGTTTCGCGTGTATTGCATCTCGGCAAGCCGCCGCAGGATGGTACGCTGATCGATTCGCTCCCCTCGCGATAGGTGGAGCACCATATTGAAGTAGCTTTCAGGATCACCCAGCCCGTATATGGCAGAAACCGTTGCAACAATGATTGCGTCGGGCCTTTCGATCAGCGCCTTTGTCGCCGACAAACGCATCTGCTCGATATGCTGATTGATCGACGCATCTTTCTCTATATAGGTATCCGAACTTGGGACGTAGGCCTCCGGCTGATAGTAGTCGTAGTAAGAAACGAAATACTCTACGGCATTGCTCGGAAAGAACTCACGCATCTCACCGTAAAGCTGTGCGGCCAGCGTCTTGTTCGGTGCAAGGATGATTGCGGGTCTCTGCGTGGCCTCGATAACATTGGCCATCGTGAATGTTTTTCCCGATCCCGTGACCCCGAGTAACGTCTGACGTGCGAGCCCGTCCGACAAGCCTTCGACTAGACCTTTAATAGCACCTTCCTGGTCACCTGCTGGGCTGAATTTGGAGACGAGCGTCAGCTTGTCACGATCATCGGACAACGTCTTCTTGGGCAGGTGGATTGATTCGCGTAACATGCGCTTTCGTTTTCAGGAGACAGCCAGTGAGTCTATCAGTTTCGGAAAGAATGAGCCGGGTCATGCCGTCTGCAACCAGTGCCGTTTTGGGCCTGGCTGCGGAGCTTCGCGAGGCCGGTAGACCGGTCATCAGTCTTGGTGCAGGTGAGCCGGATTTCGACACGCCGGAACACATCAAGGAAGCCGCAATCAAAGCGATCCACGACGGTGAAACCAAGTACACGGCAATTGATGGAACCAGCCACCTAAAGGCAGCGATTCAACGGAAATTCCAGCGGGACAATCAGCTCACCTACGCGCCTGAGCAAATCCTCGTGTCGGTCGGTGCCAAACACACCCTGTTCAATGCCTGCATGGGAATTCTCAGCCCGGGTGATGAGGCCATCATCCCTGCGCCGTTCTGGGTGTCATACCCAGACATGGTAAGAGTTGCGGAGGGTACGCCGGTCATCATCGAAACCGGGATCGAGGACGGCTTCAAAGTGACACCGGCGAAACTCGAAGCGGTGATCTCTGATCGAACCCGAATCCTTTTTCTGACCAGTCCTTCAAACCCGACTGGCAGCTGCTATACAAGAGCCGAGCTGGAGGCACTCGGCAAAGTGCTCGTGAAACACCCAAACATCTTAGTGCTCGCCGATGACATCTACGAACAGATTCACTGGGCCGACGATCCTTTTTGCAGCATCGCGACAGCCTGCCCCGATCTGTATGACCAGGTCGTGACCATCAATGGCGTTTCCAAATGCTACGCTATGACCGGCTGGCGGGTTGGGTACGCCGGCGGACCGCCTGAGATCATCCAGGCAATGAAAACGATCCAGAGCCAGATCACCTCGAATCCCTGCAGCATCTCCCAGGTCGCCGCTGCCGCGGCACTCAATGGCGATCAGTCCTGCATGGAACCCATGCTCAAGGCCTACAAAGAGCGTTCTGACTACGTGGTGGCCGCCCTGAACGATATCCCGGGCTTCGAGTGTCGTGAGGGCGAAGGTGCTTTCTACGCCTTCCCAAGGGTCACCGAGGCGATGGCCTCCAAAGGTATGGAAACCGATGCCGACCTCGTAAAACTGGTGCTCGAATCGAGTGATGTCGTGATGGTGCCGGGCACGCCGTTTGGGGCCCCAGGCTACGTCCGGATCTCTTTTGCCTGCTCGATCGAAGAGTTACGGGATGCCATGGGACGCATCCGTAAGGCGCTGTCCTGAAAATGTCAGTATTGACTGATTGTTGACCAGTCAATGCCCTTGACTCAGGCTGGTGGGTAGCCCAGAATTCCGGCCGGCGTAGTAGACGCCACATAATCTATTCCCCGATAGCTCAGTTGGTAGAGCGATTGACTGTTAATCAATTGGTCCCTGGTTCGAGTCCGGGTCGGGGAGCCAAACACCTGAAGGCCCCTCTCGGAGGGGCCTTCGTCGTTTGGCTGCCAGTTCGCCCCCTAGGGAGAGCGCGCCGACTCTCTTGTCTGGTGACTAATGTCGGACGGCACCGTTAATGCTCGACGGTACCATCTGCGACAGACTGTAACCCCTGTCCTCAGGCCTGTATCACTTCCGGCGTCGGCTTTTCGGAACCCATGTGCAACACCATAGGTTTGCTCAAAGACGCTCTCCGGAATCAGCGTCGAACAGCTGTCACCATCACCTCAAAACGAGCGCCAAATAGCAGCGGACCGGAGCCAATGAATGCACGCGCAGGATACGTTTTAGTAAAGTATCCCGCGTAAACCTCGTTGAATGCGCCATATTGAGAGACGTCTGAGCAAAACACCTGGGTGACCACAATATCATCCATGGTCAGGCCTGCGGCTTCGATCGTACCCTTGACTGAATCCATCACGGCCCGCGCTTCGTCCGCCGGATCATCTGGCACTTCGCCGTTGACCAAGCCAAGGGCACCGGAGACATACAACGTGTCATCGACCCAAACAGCGCCACTGAATGGCGGGCCCTGATCGCCAGGTCCACGACCATTCACATATGAGACGTCTGCCGCAAACGAGGTGGACTCACCAACGGGCTCTGTGGTCGGTGCACATGCGACGAGTAAAAAGGATGCAGCCGCCAAAAAAGAAACCGATTTGAGTTTCATGCAGGGTTCTCCTGTAGTTGTGATTCTGAGCGATCGCTGATTATGGCCGATCGGCCAGCGAAAGTCGTTCCACGCCGCTGCCCTCACGCAACAGGAATAAGGAAGATTCAGTCTCTCTCATAATTCAGATATTCGCGAAAAGCACCACCGACCTCGTGATGCGCCAGCCCGAATGCCACCGTCGCCTGCAGGTATCCCAGTTTACTGCCGCAGTCATAGCGTGTCCCGGAGAAGGAGTAGGCGTATATATCAGCATCGCCCAGCAGATCCGCGATAGCATCCGTGAGCTGGATTTCGCCACCGGCACCACGCCCGGTTGTCTCCAGCTTATCGAATATCTCCGGCGCCAGGAGGTAGCGGCCGACGACCGCCAGGTTGGACGGTGCCTCTTCCGGCTTTGGCTTTTCGACGATGCTGACCATCCGAGTGCCCTCGCCAGCAGCTTCAGTCGCGACGATACCGTAGCTGGAGGTGTTTTCCCTCGGGACCTCTTCGACCGCGACGACACTGCCACCGTGACGCTCATATTCCTCAGCCATTTCCCTGAGACACGGCTCGCCCGCAATCAGGTCGTCAGCGAGATGAACAAAGAAAGGGGCATCACCCACGGCCGGTCGGGCGCAGAGCACTGCATGCCCAAGCCCCAGCGGTTCTCCTTGGCGGATATAAACGCAGGAAACGTCCTTCGGAACGATGTTCTGGATAGACGCCAGCAGATCGTCCTTGCCCGCATCCGTTAACGCCCGCTCGAGTTCCACGTCCGAATCGAAATGGTCCTCGATCGCTCGCTTGGACGCGCCGGTGACAAAGACCAGTTTATTTGCACCCGCGGCGATTGCTTCCTCGACGGCATACTGAAT
>JAQWSV010000179.1 GCA_029243005.1 Woeseiaceae bacterium | reverse complement strand
TCGCCTGGACCTCGCGGAATCGTGACCTGAATCCGGCTGCCTTCGGCGAGATGACCGGATTGTCCGGCGCTGACAAGGGGATTGGCCTCGATATTGTGCCGTCGGCGCGCATCAGTGAGTCGAAGGACTTTGAATCGAACGTGTCGTCGGACTTGGCTGAACCGGCCATCGATGTCTTCTACAAGCTGACCTCCTCACTAACTGCGGCGTTAACCGTCAACACCGATTTTTCCGGTACCAGTGCAGATATGCGTCAGATTAACCTGACTCGTTTTGGCCTCTTCTTTCCGGAGCAGCGCGGATTTTTCCTGCAGGATGCCGATATCTTTTCTTTTGGAGGCATTGGTAGTCAGGGCTTCGGTGACCCTTCGACGATCTCGCGTGTAGAGCGTGAGAGCGGGCGCCCCTTCTTCTCACGACGAATCGGCCTGAGCGGCGGCGAGATGATACCCATTGATTATGGGGGTAAGCTGACCGGCCGGGCCGGTGGCTTTGAGGTCGGTGCATTGGGCATACGCCAGGAGGCATCCCAGGGCTTGCAGGAAAGTGACCTGATTGTCGCCCGGGTGTCCCGGAATATACTAGAAGAATCCAGCCTGGGGTTCATTTTGACCAGTGGTGACCCCGATTCGGATTTCGACAATACGCTGGCCGGTGTGGATTTTCGTTACCTCAATACGCGCCTCGTGAGCGGGTCCACGCTGGAAGGCTCGTTTTGGTATCAACAGTCTGACACTGAGGGGATCGACGGTGATGACGCAGCCTTCGGTATCAGTATGCGCTATCCGAATGCCGAGGGGTTTCGCTACGGATTCTCCTACAAAGAGATAGAAGAGAACTTCTATCCGGCGCTCGGGTTCGTCAACCGGACTGATGTTCGCGACTTCACTGCCGATATGGGCTACACGTGGTATCCGTCCAATTCGTGGATCCAGCGCGCTTACAGCGGCATTGACTATCAACGAATCAATACGCTGGATAACGACCTTCAATCGCAATTCATTTCGTTGCGCGCACTGGAGGTCGTCAATGGCACCGGTGACTCCATCCAGTTCAATTACCAAGTCAGTGACGAGGTCTTGGATACATCGTTCGAAATCTCAGAAGGCGTCATCATTCCTGTCGGCGAATACGGCTTCGATCAGTACTGTGTGAGTATCAATACCGGTCAGCACCGCCGCTTGGCGTTGAGTAGCTATTACTGTGGAGGCAAGTTTTTCGATGGCGATATTTCCGCGCCCGGTGCGGACGTTACCTGGCGACCCAGCTCCCATTTTCGGTTTGCGCTGGGTTACAACATCAGTGATATCGAGCTGCCCTACGGCAACTTTATTACTCGCCTGTCGACCTTTCGTGCCGATATCGCGTTTTCGAACAAGATGTACTGGGAGAACATTCTGCAGTATGACAACGTGAGCCACGGACTGGGTCTGAACAGTATATTTCGTTGGGCGCCGAGGGCAGGGCGCGAGGTCGTGTTCGTCATCAATCGTGAGTTCATCGACTACACGCGTGATCGAACCTTCATCTCTGTCACGGGCGACATCACGTTCAAGTTCGGCTACACGTTTCGATTCTGATTAGTTCTGTCGTTGGTAGATCATCGGTACTTAGGCCACCTCGAGCGCAGCGGTGGGTTGTACTTCACCCTCGGAGCGTTGGCGGGTGTGCTCGGTCCGGGGCCAGGCGCCCTGACACAGGGCTGGGATTGTCTGCAGGAAAACGAACGCAGCGGAAATTTTCGGGACATTCATGGGGCTCGTCTGGTACGACATTGGCAACAGAAGCCGACCTGACGCTGGCTATTTCACCCCATTCTTCAGGTAGTGAAACTCCTTATATAGGCTGCATTGCTAATGCCTGTCCTCTCCCACATAATCCCGCCTGACTTTCAGGAGGCTGATGCATGAAGATCGGTGTACCCAAAGAAATTGTCCCTGGCGAACGGCGCGTTGCGACCACGCCGGAGGTCGTCACACAACTGGCCAAACTGGGTTACGACGTCGCTATCGAGAGCGGCGCCGGCGCAGCTGCTAATTTCTCGGACGATGATTATCGGGAGGCCGGGTGCGAAGTGGTCTCTTCGGCCGCCGATCTGTGGCAGGGCGTCGATATCGTCATGAAAGTTCGAGCGCCGGACGAAAAGGAGACCGAGCTCCTGCGTTCGGGCCAGATCCTGATCAGCTTCCTCTGGCCGGCACAGAATCCAGAGCACCTAAAGACACTGACGGACAAGGGTGTCACGGCTATGGCGATGGATGGTATTCCCCGGATCTCTCGTGCTCAGAAGATGGATGCACTTAGTTCGATGGCTAATATTGCGGGCTATCGGGCCGTCGTCGAAGCAGCACAAAACTTCGGTCGCTTCTTCACCGGCCAGATCACTGCCGCTGGTAAAGTACCGCCAGCTAAGGTGTTGGTTATTGGCGCCGGCGTTGCTGGACTTGCCGCGATCGGTGCGGCTAGGAGCATGGGTGCTATCGTTCGCTCATTCGACACCCGTCCCGAGGTGAAGGAACAGGTCGAGAGTATGGACGCCGAGTTCCTGATGCTGGACTTCGACGACGAGGATGGCTCAGGCGAAGGTGGCTACGCCAAGGTGATGAGCGAAGAGTTCATCAAGGCCGAGATGGAATTGTTCGCCGAACAGGC
>JAQWSV010000219.1 GCA_029243005.1 Woeseiaceae bacterium | reverse complement strand
GGCGTCGCTTGGCTGTGTGGTCGTTTGCCATCCGCAAACACTCCACGGCGGAGCGAAGACCAACAAGGTTGCTCACACGCTTGCACGAAGCTTTGTCGGTGTCGGGTTCGCCGCGCTTCGCTTTAATTTCCGGGGTGTTGGAAAGAGCGCTGGATCATTTGACGAAGGTCGGGGAGAGGTTGATGATGTGCTCGCCGCCATGGCTTGGATGCGGGTGTCCATGCCGGAGTTACCGCTATGGTTGGCAGGCTTCTCCTTTGGCGCGGCGATGGCCATTCGTGCTGCCATGTCAGAAAATCCGGCCGGACTGGTCAGTATCGCGCCTGGCGTCTCGCAGTTCGCCGCAGACTTCGATACGCAGCCCGCTTTTCCATGGTTGATCCTGCAAGGCGATGAAGATGAGCTCGTCGATATCGACGAGACCGTTAAGTGGGTGGACAGCCTGGATCCCGGACCGGAGCTGACGATCTTTCCGGGCACCGAGCATTTCTTCCACGGTAAGCTCACACATCTGCGTGACGCCGTTGAACGTTTTGTCAGTGAAAATGCCTCTGCAGACGCTGGTCCTGCTGGCGATCAATCCGTGTAGAACTGTTGTTTGAAGCGGACGTTAGACGCCTGCGTCACGTCCTCTGGCTGCACTGTGATGTCGAAGATAAGTGTTTCCTGGTTTGCGACCGGCGTTTCAGCTACGTAGTAGATAGCACCGCCTTCCTCGATCTGCCGCATCGTGATGTTTTTCAATTGTCCCGTCAGGTTGACGGTTTTGACGGTCACTGTTTCGGGGACCGCCTTGTCAGTGGCATCTTCGAGGACCGATACGTTCAGCATTGCGCGGTTCTTGCTGCGTACGATGTTATAGGCGCGGGCAACTTCAATCGGTAACTGAGCCGTGGACTGGGCGCTGAAGTGGACGACGTGGGTGCCGATATCGACGAAGGATACGCCGGCCGGCTCTGCTTGGGGAACGGTAGCGGTCTCGTTCGGACCGCCGCAAGCTACGAGTAATGACAGCATCGAGAGAGCGACTAATTCTTTGCGAACTTTCATTTGCGGAGCCCCCGTGCGGTGGGTCTTGACCCTGTCGACTATAGCTCAAAGACTACTCCAGCTAAAATCCGGGCCCTAGATTGATTGTGGAGTCTTTTCAGTGAAGGCGGATCCTGTTGGTACCTGATCACCCAATCGCATTGCTGGACGGCTGGGACCTTACATCGGCATCTGCAGGTCAGCGATGATCATGTTGAGTGCCAATAAAAGGACTGTGGCGATATAGGCGGACAGATCGATCACGCCCAGCGGCGGAATGATACGGCGAATAGGGAGCATCAGGGGTTCGGTCATCTCGTTCAGCATGTCACTGATAGGTCCGAAGTATCGCTGGAAGAAACTCAGAATCACGCGAATGATGATGGCGACGATGAACAGGGTCACGCTCATGCTGGCTAGCTCGAGAAGTGCATGGAAGATCAATCGTCCCGGTAACTCAAGCACGGCCTGCACGCTCGCGACACCGCCGGCGATCAGGCGGACTACCATGACGAGCGAGATCTGAATTAACAGGGCAATAAGCACGGTGGCCGTGTCGACCTGGCCAATGGCCGGGGTGAATCGCCGTACCGAGATTACCGCTGGCGAGGTGAAACGCAGAACGCCTTGTGCAATCGGATTGTGAAAATTTGCGCGCAGCAACGGTAGCCAAAAGCGCATTAGCAGGAGGAGAAGGTAGAGCCGCGTGAACGTCTCAATCAGGTATATCAGCGCGTTTTGCATGTTGGTTCCGTTTATTCGGCAGAGGCTGCCACTTTCGCGAGCTCCGCCGCCCGCTTCTCGGCCTCGTTAATTGCGCTCTCAAAGATACCACGCGCATCGACGCCGTCGAGATACTCGAAAGCGGCTGTCGTTGTGCCGCCAGGTGAACGCACCCGGTCGATGAGTTTCGACATCGACTCGGTTTCTGCTGCTGCCAATGCAGTAGCGCCACGCGCAGTTTCTACAGCGAGCGTTCTCGCCGTGTCCTCATCGATCCCGAACTTCTTCGCAGATTCAATCATGATATCGATCAGCAGATAAAAGTATGACGGCCCAGTACCGGAAACGGCCGTGACGGCATCCATTTTGGATTCCGAGTCGAGCCAGACTGCATGGCCGACTGCCGTCATGATCCTTTCCGCCTGTTCTTTCTGCTCGTCGTTGGTTTGCTCGTTGGCGAACAGGGCGGAAACACCCTGGTCGATCAGCGCCGGTTGATTAGGCATGACACGAACGACGGACAAGCCACCGCCGAGCCACGCATCGATATCGTCACTCTTGGGTCCTGCTGCAATTGACATGATTAGCGGCTGACTGGACTGGACCTCATCGACTAATGCTTCGCACACCGGTTTCAGGATCTGGGGTTTGACGGCGAATAACAGGATATTGACCGAGCGGGCGACGAGATCGTTGTCTTCCGTGACCATGGCGCCATAAAGTTCTTTGCGCAGCCGTTCGCATTGCTCCGGCACAGGCTCCGCGATCAATAGGTTCGTCACATGCATGCCGCCACGCAGCAGTCCGCCGCCGATGGCCCGCGCCATATTGCCGCCGCCAATCAGGCCAACTTTGTTATTGATCATTCAGGATCTCCGGAATGGTTGTTACTGTGCATTTGCTCTCAGTGGATTAATCCCTGGCGCCGAAAATCGCCGTCCCCACGCGAACGATGGTGGCGCCCTCATGAATAGCGGCAGCATAGTCCGCTGTCATTCCCATTGATAGTGTGTCGAGCGAAAATCCTTCCGCATTGAGCGATTCGAAGAGTTCATGAAGCGCCGCGAAGGGGGCTCGCTGCTCATCCAATTCATGCCGGATGGCGGGCAGGCACATCAGGCCTCGCAGCCTGAGGCCAGGCAGTTCGGAAATTTCACTAGCTAGGTCAGCGGTCGCCCCGGACAAGACGCCCGACTTCTGAGGTTCCGCATCGATGTTGACCTCGATACAGATATTGAGATCCGCCTTTCCTGGCGGTCTTTGTGCAGATAGTCGACGTGCGATTTTGGCCCGATCAACCGTATGGATCCACTGGAAATGTTCCGCGACAAGGCGAGTTTTATTGGATTGCAGGTGGCCGATGAAGTGCCAGGTGAGGTCGTCGCGGCCACA
>JAQWSV010000160.1 GCA_029243005.1 Woeseiaceae bacterium | reverse complement strand
TGTCGATCTGGACTACGATGTCCTGACCTTCTTTGAGAACGTCCCGAATATTTGGTTTACCGCCTGAATCGGCGCCAGTAACGAAATATTCGCTGGAGATTTCCTTCAATGGCAGGAAGCCGTGCCGCTCAGCGCCATAGTTGACGAAGGCCGCTTCGAGACTGGGCTCGATGCGAGTGATCTGACCTTTGTAAATATTAGCTTTTTTACGTTCGCTGGCGGGTAATTCGATATTCAGATCGTACAGGCTCTGGCCATCGACCATCGCCATCCGCAACTCCTCTTCCTGGGTTGCGTTGATTAACATTCTGTTCATGTTGCCCTTCTTTGTGAAATATCACGGGCAACAAGCCGGTTCGGCTCTCTGAGTTCGAGGCAGTGGCGCAGGGGATAACAAACGGAAACCCGCAGCAGACGCTGCCCGCGTTTGATAAGACAAACTTCGAATGGGTCTGATTGCGATCAATCAGGCCCAGCAAAAAACTGGTCATTGTTACCCTGCGGCTTAAACCGCGTCGGCGCTTGCCGGTTCACCGTGCTTGCTACCGTGGTGTCTGGCCTCGATTTTGTATGAGGCCAAGAATAAATAAATTGAGGCTCGGAGGGGGACTTGCCACCTGCAAGCCTTAATGCTCTTGAGTGTGGCGGGCTAAATCGCCCATTTGCGCACTCGGGGCGTTAATATAGCACAGCTTCGTGCTGCGGCAATGCGAATCCGGTCCTTAATCGGGCCAATAAGTCCTTGAGCCCACTAACATAAGTCAGACTGAATGAATCCTCCTCCAAAAGTCGAAAAGGGCACCCGGCAAACAACCGTGCGGAAGGTCCGCGTCGACAACGAGCAGGCCGGACAGCGCATCGACAATTTTTTGCGCCGCGAGCTGCCTGGACTCCCCAAAGGCCGCCTTTATCGCGTATTGCGAAAGGGCGAGGTACGTGTGAACGGCGGGCGGGTTCGCGCCGACTACCGTCTGCAGACAGATGACGAAGTACGCATACCGCCAGCACGAATCAATGCCAGTCCTGGCGATGCTGCACCCGGAAAGGTCCGGTTAATCGAGCAGCAGATCCTGTTCGAGGACAAGCGTCTGCTAGTAGTCAACAAGCCCAGCGGCGTTGCAGTACATGGTGGCAGCGGCATCAGCCATGGTGTGATCGAGTTGTTGCGGTCATCCCGGCCGGAACTGCGTGATCTATCACTAGTGCACCGGCTGGACCGGGAAACCTCCGGCTGTCTCGTCCTGGCGAAGCGGCGAAGTGCATTACGTGAGCTTCATGCGCGGTTTCGTGAAGGTGATGTAGAGAAAAACTATCTCGCGCTGGTCGTCGGCGACTGGCAGCTGGGTGAGCAGCGCATTAACGCACCCTTGCTCGTCGAACATCGCAAGAAAGGGGAGCGACATGTCGTGGTCAGTGGAGCGGGCAAGTCTGCACAGACCGTGATGCGACTCTCGCGCACATTCGGGACCTATAGTTTGGTCCAGTGTCAGCCGGAAACCGGCAGGACGCACCAGATCCGTGTTCATGCTAAGCATTTCGGGCATCCCATTGCCGGAGATCTGCGGTATGGAGATCCTGCTGATAATGATGCGGCGAAAAAGCGGGGACTGAAACGGCTGTTCCTGCACGCACAGTCCATCGCATTTGCCGACGACAGTGGTAACGAGCTGCATTTCACGGCGCCGCTTGCTGACGACTTGCAGAAGTTTTTGGATAGGATTACCGGGGGTAGGAAACGGCAGTAAGCGCCGTGAGTGGATCAGGGCAGGAGGTAACCCAAGTCCTTCAGCGTGCCCGCCAGCCAAATCATCGGCAGCCCGATCAATGCCGTCGGGTCGTCCGTCGATACCGATTCGAATAGGACGAAACTGGCCCCTTCAATCTTGAAACTGCCTGCACAGTCATACGGCTCATCGTGGCGCAAATAGGTATCGGCGAGGCGGCGATCGTAGGGGCGGAACCGGACCATCGTTTCGTCGGTGTGCTGGAGTCTCTTGCGGGTAATGGGATCGAGGACACAAACCGCGGTCAGGAATCTGACCATCTTCCCGGACGTGGACAAAAGCTGCTCCAACGCGCGCTGGTGGTCACCGGGTTTGCCTAGTGCGACCCCATCGAGGACCGCCAGCTGGTCCGCACCGATGATCAGTGCGTCCGGATTCTGGCTGGACACAGTCTCTGCTTTTTCGCGAGCAAGTCGAGATGCCAGGTCAGATGCCGATTCACTCTCTTGCGCCGATTCGTCGATGTCCGGAGACACGGTTTCGTAGTCGTTCAGAAAACGATTGAGAAGGCCCTGACGGTAGCGCGAGGCAGACGCTAGGAGAATGCGAGGTGAAGAAGGATTTTGCATAAGTAATCAGTAGCTTGTGGATTTTTGCCAAATTTAACCATAATGTGTCGGCGGCGGGTGTAAATTAGCGCTTTCAATCCTTTGACAGGGGTCAACAGGCTACTTATCATGCGCCCCCCATGGTCAACCCGCTCCTGTATCGAGTGCTACCGTCAGAACTTGCGGATAGTGCTCAGATTATTGATTTTAGAGGAAAAGTTGGCGATTTCGAACGATTGTGTAAAATCTCGGAAACTGAGATAAAAGCGGTTGCCGGGTCCGCACAAACGCGCGACTGGCAGGATTCTGCCGTCCGGGTTGGCCTTTCGTTTGCCTGGCTGGATCCGGGTATGAGGATTGTCTCGGCGACGGGGCAGGTGACCGCCGGATTGCCGGTGGTATGCCAACGTTGCCTCGAACCTTTCGAACTGGTCATAGATACGCCGATCAGGATGTTGTTCGGCGAATCATTGGATGACTCCCGCTACGCAGACTACGATGTGTGGGAGGTCGACGGGACAGCCATTGTGCTGCGGGATGTCGTCGAGGAGGCGCTAGTCATGGCTATGCCGCTGGCGCCGCTGCACGACGCGAGTACGATCTGCGGCCGACAAGCAGAGGAGATTCCGGCAGAATATCCGGAAACGACCCGGCCGTTCGAGGACTTAAGGGCTCGGATGAAAGCAAAGGATTAAAGCGTGTCGGGCAGGGTGCCCGGCAGGACACAGACAATAAATGACAGTCAGCGGGCTGTCGTTCACTGGAGATTCACATGGCAGTTCAAAAAAGTCGCCGGACCCCGTCCACCCGTGGTATGAGGCGTTCCCATGACAAACTGAAAAAACCGTCGCTGTCGGTCGATCCGACGTCGGGGGAAACGCACTTGCGTCACCGGGTTACCCCGGACGGTTTCTACCGTGGGAAGCAGGTCGTCGAGCAACCTGAGCTGGACGACGACGAGTAGACGTTCACGATCTTCGGACAAAGCTTGGTGGGATTATCCAGTAGGGGCTGATTGACCGACAGATACCGTGGAAACCACATCCGTCATTTCTCTCGATGCAATGAGCGGCGACCTGGGCGCCGAGATAGTCGTGCGGGCAGCAAAAGCGGCGCTCGATAAACACGTCAACCTGGAGCTCA
>JAQWSV010000148.1 GCA_029243005.1 Woeseiaceae bacterium | reverse complement strand
TAGCCAGTAACAATTAAGAAATGGCCCACAGGCCGGGATTTCCACGTCACCAGCGGTGGCTATGGCGATGCCGATCGGATTCACGCGAATGCCGAAAATCAACAAACCGTTTAATTGCAGCGGCTATCGGCTTGAAGATGGAGACCAGTTCGTCAAAACGGTACCGAAGGCAGTTAAATTAAGGGAATTTCTGGCGACCAGGGTGGTCGCCTTGACAGGCAGTCAATCGGCAGGCGTAAGGCAGGGCCAGCCGAATTGATTCAATAACCAGACAAATCTGACTGAGATGACCATGAAAAATAAACTAATCGTATTGTTGACCATGGCGGCGTTCGCGCTGCCGGCCTATGCAGCGCTGGAAGCCGGCGAAACCGCGCCCTCGTTCGAAGCCAGGGCATCGCTCGCTGGTGAGGCCTTCGACTTCTCGCTGGACGACGCGCTCGAGAAAGGTCCGGTGGTGGTCTACTTCTACCCCTCCGCTTACACACAGGGCTGCAACATCCAGGCCCGCGAGTTTGCCTTCAATATGGAGAAGTTCACGGAAGCCGGCGCCAGCGTGATCGGTGTTTCGCTAGACAACATTGATCGACTCAATGACTTTTCTGCCGATCCGGAATACTGCGCCGACAAGCTCGCTGTCGCATCTGACGAAAGCGGCGACATTGCACAGTCTTATGGCCTGCAGGTTCGCGAAGGTCGGAAAGGCGCGACGGACACGCGTGGCATTGAAATCGGGCATGACTTTGCCGAGCGCATAACCTTTATTGTGACTCCAGACAAGAAGATCGTGCAGGCGATCGGCGGCGTTTCACCGATGCAGAACGTCAAGGACTCGCTCGCAGCCGTCCAGAAACTGCGCTAGTCGTTTCCCGTAACTGAACCCGATGAACCTGCGGGAATTCGTCCCGTAGGTTCAAGTCAGTTGAACGATCTGGTCTATCGCATGATAGGCCGAGAGAATGGCGCCCTCTTGCCAGCCCTGGAGAATGCTCAGGTGCTCACCGGCGAAGACGATTCGGTCGTCGGGCGTCAGCAAGATCAGCGGGCTGGACACGCCCCATGCCCCAAGCTGGAACGGCACCTTCGGCCAGGCGACGCTGATCCCCCGACTCGCCTCCCCATTCATACCAGGGTGCACGGTATTGCCCTGTGACAGCGCCGAATTGATCCGTTGTTGTGGCGTCTGGTTGGCAAAATCCGCCCCTGCCTGCCCGCCATAGATATAAGCGCCGACTAGGATTCCGTTGTCTTGCCCGAAACCGCTGTTCTGATACCAGATCTGCGTAATATTCTGGGTTGTCCAGGAAATGCCGCCGTAGATATTGTGGTCCTGTTCCCAGAATCGGCGTGACTGGAACGCCACCTTTCCAGCCGAAGCGTAACTGAAATCAGAAATTTCAGACTGATGCGGTCCGGAAAAGTCGTTTGGAATGTTTCGCAGCACCGTTGCGGGTATCGAACAGACACAGAAGTCAGCATCGATTTGAGTCGGCGTACCCAGACGGCTGTAATTGATGCGAACGCCGTCAGTGATCTTGCGGATTTCGGTAACTTCCGCATCGATAATGAGGTCACTGGCAACCTGCGTCTCGAACGCTCGCGCGACCAGGTCCATTCCACCGACAGGTTGCATCATCGTTGCCTGTTGATTCAGGCCCTCCGGAAAGTCTTGTCGCCTCTGCCAGAAGGTCTCGCTAATCAGATCCTGTAAGGCCAGCGGGTTTACGATCTGACCACGTTGCCGACTACCCGTGTTCTCCTGTCCCGGGAAACCGCCGCGGCTGGTCCCAGTATAGTTATAGTTGTCATCCAGGCTACCGAACTGCCGAAGCATCACAAGGATGTTGGCCTTGTCCTGGGCCGTCAGCTCCTGGTCCAGCGCGCCCTGATTGACTGCAGTCGCGAGCAGCCTTGCGATGTGTCCGCGGCTGTCCGCCGCAACCCGTCTTGAAATGACAGGCTGTCCGCCAAACCCCGATGCTGAATGCAGCAGCGCCGCACGATTCTCATTAATGAAGGTTTCAAGTGCGACACCGAATTCACGACAGTAACCAAGCAGGAACTCATGGTGGTGTGAAATGCGCGCGGGTCCCGCATTGAAGTACAACTCACTGCCAACATCGAAGTTGCAGGTCTGTGTCGAATCCGTTTCTGTAACCGTGTCGCCGGCTCGGATGGTCTTGTTGCGACCGCCTGCTATCGACGTCGCTTCAAGGATCGTGCAGTTGTAACCTAGTCGTGTCATTTCGAGCGCCGTAACCATACCGGCGATTCCACCACCTAGGATGACAACCGATGTTCCCACCCCAACATTGGCCGGCCAGTCGCCGGGCCGGGGCGATGGCATGCCCCCGGGAGCTGGTGGTGGCGCCGGAGGCGGTGCCGGTGGCGATCCCGGCGCCGCAGATGACGATCCGCAACCCGCGACGGTACTGCCAATCCCCATTGCTATCATCGTTCGCAGCATGGCCGAGCCGCCTACTGCCCGACCGACCGATGCCAGAAAGTCCCGCCTGGCGATACATGGTTTATCCGAACTCATCGCTGCATTATAAACCGGACCGGGCTGCTCACGACGCATACACCTCTATGCGAAGCTGCTGTCGAGTATCAAGCCAGATTATGAAGAGAGCAGACAGTCTAAGCGCATGCTGCGTTACCGTGTGAACATCATTGACCATTGAGGCTAGATGCACAGCGAAGGTGTTTGATGATCAATTCTTCAGTCATGCCCGTAAGCGATACCCCGTCCGGAAAATCCATCCAATCACCACCAGGCAGGCAACTAGGAAGCCTGCAGTGATCCCGAGGCTTAGACCGACCGGCACATCAGCGTTTTCATAGAACGACCAGCGGAAGCCACTGATTAGGTAAACAACCGGGTTGAATAGGGTCACCTTTTGCCAGAACTCCGGCAGCATACTGATCGAATAGAAGCTGCCGCCAAGAAAGGTCAACGGCGTTACAATCAAGGTTGGCACGACACCCAGCTTCTCCCAGTTGTCGGCCCAGATACCAAGGATGAACCCAAACAGACTAAAGGTGATGGCAGTAAGGAACAGAAACGCGATCATCCAGTACGGATGCATGATCGTCACGTCTACAAATAGGTTTGACGTTACAAGGATGATCAGGCCTATGATAATCGACTTGGTCGCCGCAGCACCAACATAACCGATCGTCGCTTCGAACGAAGATATTGGTGCTGACAACAACTCATAGATCGCACCCGCATAACGCGGAAAGTAAATCCCGAACGATGCATTGGAGATACTCTCGGTCAGCAGCATCAACATGATCAGGCCGGGCACGATAAACGCCCCATAACTGACGCCGTCGACCTCCGTAATCCGCGAGCCAATCGCTGCACCAAACACAACAAAATAAAGCGACGTCGAAATAACCGGCGCGACGATACTCTGGCCGAAAGTACGGCCCCAGCGCGCCATTTCGAATCGATAAATAGCCCGGACTCCGTACCAGTTCATTCCTGTCTCTTCACCAGACCGACAAATATTTCCTCGAGCGAGCTTTGCCGCGTTTTTACATCATGAAACCGGATACCCGCCAGACTCAGGTCACCGAGTAGCGATGTAATGCCGGTATGCTCCGCACGGGTATCGTAGTCGTAAATCAATTCCGAATGTGAAGCGCCAAACTGCAAGTGATAGGACAACAGTGTTTCAGGGATGGCCTCCAGCGCGTCATCCAGCTCCAGAAAAAGCTGCTTCTTGCCAAGCTCGCGCATGAGCTTCGCCTTTTCCTCAACAAGAATAATTTCACCATGATTGATGACGCCAATCCGGTCCGCCATCTGCTCCGCTTCCTCGATGTAGTGTGTTGTCAGGATGACCGTCACGCCCGATGCTCGAAGTTCACGGACGATTTCCCACATATCCTGGCGCAGCTCGACGTCGACGCCCGCTGTCGGCTCGTCTAGAAATAGAATTTTGGGTTCGTGCGCGAGCGCCTTGGCAATCAGTACTCGACGCTTCATACCGCCGGACAAGGTCAGGATGACGTTATCGCGCTTGTCCCAAAGATGTAACGAGCGGAGGACCTTCTCGATGTGATCCGCATCCGGGGACTTGCCGAACAAGCCACGGCTGAATGCCGTCGTCGAGCTGACGGACTCGAACGTTTCGGTCAACAATTCCTGTGGTACCAGGCCGATCTGCGTACGGGCCTGTCGAAAGTCTTCAACGTTGTCATATCCGTTAACCAGCACGCGACCCGATGTCTTGTTGACGATGCCACAAACGATATTGATCAGGGTCGATTTGCCGGCGCCGTTCGGCCCGAGCAGGGCGAATATCTCTCCCTCCATGATATCGAGGGAAACGTCTTTCAACGCCTCGAAGTCCCCTGCGTAAATCTTGCAGAGGTTTTCAATCCGGATAACCGGGTCGCCGTTCGACATCAGTACTCGGTCAGCTCGCCGCGCTCTTCTTTCTGCTCGACAACCATCTCACGCACGTCTGCCAGCAGTCGCTGTGCATCGTAGATGATGCCGTCCTTGATCGTGTAGCGAACGCCTTCAGTACGCTCTGGCTGACCAGTTTCGTCGTTCAGTCGAACAGCACCGGTTCCGTACAATACCTTCAGGTTCTCCAGCGGGTTCTCCTTTACGATGATTAGGTCAGCCAGCATGCCCGGTCGAATGACACCGATCTGCGACTCCTCACCCCTCGGCTCGTACAAAGCTTCGCCGCCGTGCATCGTCGCAGCACGAATAACCTCCAGCGGATGGAAGCCGGCTTCCTGCAACATTTCCATCTCGAGGATCGTGCCAAAACCGTAGAGCTGGTATATGAACCCGGAGTCAGAACCGACCGTCACGCGCCCGCCACGATTCTTGTAGTCGTTGACAAACTGCATCCACACCCGATAGAAATTTTTCCAAGCGATTTCGTCCTCACTTGTCCAGTAGAACCAATAGGCTCCATGGCTTTCGCGGTTCGGCATATAGAAGTCCCACTGCGTCGGCAACGTGTATTCCTTGTGCCAATCGGCATTGCGAACGCGCATGACATCGCGGCCTGCGGAGTAGATACCAAACGTAGGATCAAGCGTGAATCCGAGCATGTTGAACTCGTCGAGCAGGTTGTTCCATTTCTCCGAACCGCGTCCGGCAATCAGATTCCACTGCCGGGCAACCTGGCCAAAACGGTGCTGCTCGTTGTTGTAATTCATATCGACCGGCCACGGTTGTACGTCGTGGTCTTCGTACATAGACTCAAACAAACCATAGTAATGCGTCAGCGTGCCCAGCCCCAGACGAGCAGCATCCTGCGCATTCATCTGGGCAACACCCATCTGGCCAAGATGCGCGGTCGATCCCAGCCCTTGTTTCCTCGCCTCGTCCAGCAGCGCCTCCATGATAACCGGTCGATAGGAATTGAGCTTCAGGCCATCTGCGCCCTGGCGCGCGATGTATTGCACCCACTCGCGTGCGTCATCCGCTGTCAGAATCTTGCGGTCGGACCAGGCCTCACCCGAACCGGGCCCGTGATAAGAGAAGATCCTCGGCGCGACGATCTCGTTTCTCTCACTGCGCGCTCTTTCAGACAAAGAAAAAGTCACGTTACTGCTCGGCACACCCCGAACGGTCGTTATGCCATGGCCCATCCACAGCTTGTAGATGTATTCCGCCTCAGGCGCCTTGTTACTGCCGCCGGTATGCGTATGCATGTCAATAATACCGGGCATGACGTACTGGCCATGCGCGTCTATTTCGCGGATCGCGTCCGTGGGTCGCCGGTCCTCGTCGATCGTCAGACCAGGGTAACCGACAGACCTCACATCGGCGATAACGTTGTCTTCGATAACAATGTCGACGGGTCCGATCGGCGGTGAACCAGTTCCATCGATGAGCGTTGCACCGCGAATAATAAGCCGACCAAAAGGCCCTTCCCCTTCATCTGAAGCGCGATCCGGCGCCGGAATCATCCGCAGCTCATCGTCCAGTGCAAACGCACTGCCCGCGATGAACAGCGTGACGAAGACCCAATACCACTGATTGCGTGATTTCATGAATATCCCCGTTGGTATTGTTGTTTGGCTCGGTGCCGGGCACCGGCAGACCGGGATCAATTTACCATCAATCCGCCAACCAAATCTCCTGGCCGCCGTCGATCGTGGTCACGACAGGTGCGCAGGCGCAACGCCTCTTCCGGATTGGCGCAGGTGACGAGGAAGAGGACCCGTATGGCCAACGGAATCGAGCGTATCATGAGGTTGCTCTCTCTCTTTGATTCGCGCGAATTATCCGCCAGACACCCCAGGTCAGAATGGGCAACACGAACAAGAGCAGGAAACCCCAGGTAATGGTGCCATAGCCCTGCGCGACGAGGCCGGTCAGTCCGATCGCATCTGCGACGACGACCGCGATCACAAGAATTGTCAATGCGACTGTGGGGCGCATCCAGTCCGGCATCCGCACACCATTTTCCGCAAATGTGTGATCGATGCGTTCATTGATGCCGTGGATATACGCTGCACCAGTTTCGACGAACGTACCGAACAGAACGATGGGAAACAGGTAGAAAAAGAACCCGGCCCCTTCAAGGGCATCCATCAATACGGTAATGGGCAGCGGTCCGTCTTCGCCACCGGCCTGCAGGACCTCGTACTGACCAATCATCGCGACGAAGAACAGCATCGCAGGCAGGATGGCGAACAACCCTCCCAGGAAACCGGCTATCAGCGCATCGCCGGTTTTTTGAAGATGGCGAATACAGAACAACAATGCGGGCACGACTGAGAGGTTGTAACCGGAATAGGCAATGCCACTTTGCCACCAGCCATCGCCGACTTTGGCTACCGCGAAATTCTGTGCAATCTGATCACCGTTCTGCACAAGGTGCCAGCCAAGAAACGTGATGTAGGTACCGAAAAGAACGAACGACCAGACCGAAAGCACTTTCTCGACGGCGTTCGAGCCGAAAAACACGATAATGGCAATCAGGACCATGATGCCCGAAACGCCAACAAACTTCGGCAACCCAAAAGTGTCATAGAGGATGTCACCGGCGACGGCGCCGACAATCGAAATCACCAGGATCATCAGCAAAATCAGCAACACCTCGTACGCAGGCCAGATCGGGCCGAGCAGAGCGCGCATGAAAGTCCGGTAATCAAACAAACGGAAGCGGCGGGAAAATTCGTATGCAGCCATCAGTACGACGCCAAAAATCACCATCGTAACCGTCATGCCCAACAGGCCACCGATCGGTCCGTGGCTGAGAAAGAATTGCTCGAGCTCTTTGCCCGAGCCATAGGCGCCGGCGATCACAGAAGATTGGACAACGAGACCCGGCAACAAAAAGCGCTGAAACCAGGTGCTCTTCATTCGCTCAGCCCCATAGT
This sequence comes from Woeseiaceae bacterium, assembly GCA_029243005.1. Taxonomy (GTDB): domain Bacteria; phylum Pseudomonadota; class Gammaproteobacteria; order Steroidobacterales; family Woeseiaceae; genus SZUA-117. Next base: position 10,476 of record JAQWSV010000148.1, on the reverse strand, counting down.
TCCGGGTTGAATACCTGGACCACGCCATTGTCGTAGCACATGGCGTGGTCGCAATCCTCGGACTGCAGTAGCGGCCCGTCGATGTCGACGTAGCGACACTTCTGCCCAATGACAAATGACGGCGCCATGGCTAATGACGAACCCAGCATATTGCCGACCATCAGCTCAAAACCCATCGACAACGCCTGTTCGGCGAGCCTCAGCGCTTCCGTCAGTCCGCCTGTCTTGTCGAGTTTAATGTTGACCATCGAATAAAGACCCTGCAAGCGCTCGAGATCGGCACTGGTCGCACAGGATTCGTCGGCACACAGTGGTAACGGCGCATCATAGTTGCGCAGGTCTTCATCCTCTTCCCGATTCATGGGCTGCTCGATCATCTCGACACCCATGATCTTCAGTGTCCCGGCATACTTTTCAAGATCGGCAACCGACCACGCCTGGTTGGCGTCTATGACAATGGCTGAATCCGGCGCGCCTGCATTGATGGCTGCGATCTGAGCAATTGGGTCGCCAATGCCAACTTTCACCTTGATAAACGGATACTCGGCGTGTGTCGCGGCATCCTTCTGCATGTTTTCCAGCTCGTCGATACCAACCGTATAGACGGTAGTCACCGGGTTTGGGTTCCAGCCGATCAGTTCCCAGATCGACTTGCCGGCCTGCTTGGCTTCGAGATCCCACAACGCACAGTCGACGGCATTACGCGCGCCGCCGGGTGCCATGATCAGCTGCAGTTCCTCGCGCGTGACGCCACCTTGCACCTCGTCCGCAACGTCGCTAACTTGCTGGAGTATCGACTCAATCGTTTCACCATTATAGGAAACACCGGCTGCTTCGCCACGACCCGTGTGTTCGCCGTCGGTAATTTCACAAACGATGGTCTCAGAGTGGGTGCTCACTTCACGCGATATTTTGAAAGGTTTGTTTAGCGGCCAGTCCTTCTGTGCCACCGTCATCGTTCGGCTCATGGCGCCGCCCCAGGGAAGAGTGTGTTGATGTGATCGACCAGCGGACCAACGCCGATTGCTACCGGGTCGACGCAGGGCAAATCATATTTGGCTGATAATTTATTGAGATACAGTTGCCGTTCTTCCTCCAACAACGTCGTTGTGTTGACGCTGATGCCAACACAACGAATGTCGGGATTCGTCAGAGAGCCGTTCGCCATCGCCGACTCAATGAGCTCGCCAATGGTTGGCGCCTTGTAACCCGGAAATGCCTCGATGACATTGCGCCCAGCTTCGTGACAGATGACAAATCCATCCGGTTGTGTACCGTGCAGCAATCCCAGCGTCACGGCAGCATAACCAGGATGAAACAGGGAGCCCTGCCCTTCGACAACATCCCAGTGATCGTCGTCATTGTCCGGAGATAGAATCTCAGCGGCGCCGGAAACGAAATCCGAGACTACTGCATCGATCGGAATGCCACCTCCCGCGATCATAATGCCGGTCTGTCCCGTAGCCCTGAAAGTAGCCTTCATGTCCCGGTCCCGCATCTCCTTCGCGATAGCGAGCGCGGAAAACTTCTTGCCGACGACGCAATCGGTTCCCAGCATCATCAAGCGCAACCCGCTGCGTTTGGTGCCGGATCCGACCGGCAGATCGGCGGGCGGATTGCGAATGTCAATCAAGGAAACGCCGGCCTTGTCAGCGGCCACGGCAAGTCCTTCAATCTCCGTCAATGAAGAATGCGTACCCGCGCAGATGTTCAAGCCAGCCTCAACGGCCTCGAACAACATAGGAATCCAGCTTTCCGGAATGATGCCGCCGACGCCGGCAACACCCCAGATAAGTGTTTTCGCACCAGCCTCGGCAGCTTCTGCCGGTGACATATCCGGGTAGCCTAGATCGACGCCGCAACCCGGCAACCGCAACTGGCCGACCGATGCGTCCGGTCGCCAGTGCGCAATGCCTAGAGCCGTCTTGGCGTGCGTTGGATCGGGCTCGTCACCCAGAAACAGTAGGTAGGGTGGTTCTATACGGACTTGCATACGTGTGTACCTTTGCACAGGGTTTTATTGGTATCCGGCACCTAATTACGGATTTGCGCCAGTACATTGTCAAGCGTGGCAACGGTTCGATCAATATTTTGCAACTTGTCGAGACCGAACAAACCCAGTCGAAAGGACTGGTAGTCCTCAGGCTCGTCGCACATGAGTGGCACGCCGGCGGCTGTTTGCAGACCCGCGGATGCAAACTTGCTGCCCGTGCTGATACCTGAATCACCGGTGTAGCAAACGATGACACCTGGTGCCCCGAACCCTTTTGCTGCGACACTCTGGAAACCGTGCTTCGCTACCAGATCGCGCACGCGATCACCGAGTAATTGTTGCGCGTCACGCAACTTGTCGAAACCGTGAGCCTCGGCCTCCTGCATAACGTCACGACATTTTCGCAACCCATCGGTCGGCATCGTTGCATGGTAGGCATGCGCACCGCCTTCGTAGGCACGCATAATGCTGAGCCACTTATCGAGATCACAGGCGAAACTGCTACTCGTGGTGTCAGTCATCGCGGCAAGCGCGCGCTCGTTCAGCATGACGAATGCCGCACAAGGCGAACCGCTCCATCCTTTCTGTGGTGCGCTAACAAGGATATCGACACCAATATCGCCCATATCCACCCAGATCGTGCCCGAGGCGATGCAATCCAGAACGAACAAGCCGCCGACCTCATGGACCGCATCGGCGACTGCTTTCAGATAGTCATCGGGCAAGATGATCCCGGACGATGTTTCGACATGCGGCGCAAAAACCATGTCCGGTTTCTCTTTCGCAATAGTGGCAACGACGTCTTCAATTTGGGCGGGAGCAAAGGGTGCTTCGGGACCGTCGCTGACAGGGGTGGCTTTCAGCACGCTGGCTGAGGCCGGAATATCGCCTGTCTCGAAAATCTGCGTCCAGCGATAACTGAACCAGCCATTGCGAAGGACGAGGCAACGCTTGCCGGTCGCAAACTGACGCGCGACGGCTTCCATACCGAAGGTACCGCTACCTGGGACGATGACCGCCGTGTCCGCTGAATACACCGACTTCAGAATGGACGAGATGTCCAGCATGACTTCCTGGAACGCGCCCGACATATGATTGACTGCCCGGTCGGTATACACCACCGAGTATTCAAGGAGTCCGTCCGGATCCACGTCGTGTAACAATCCTGGCATCTGCCTCTCCACCCGTGAAAAGGCGGCATTGTGACATGGATTGGCAGGCAGCGAGTTAAACTAGGCTAATGAAAATAGTCTGTGCACCGGATAGTTTCAAAGGTTCCATCGACGCTGTTGTGGCAGCTGATGCGATGGCCGAAGGCCTTAGCGCTGCAATCGACGGCGTAATCATCGATACCTGTCCGGTTGGAGACGGTGGAGAAGGCACGCTGAGTGCGCTGCTATCCGCCCTGGATGGAACCGCATTCGGTTGTGAAACCATCGGTATGCACGGCGCACCCGTCGAGGCATCGATAGGCGACTTCGCGGGAGAAGGATTTGCATACGTCGAAAGTGCCGAGGCCTTGGGTCTGCAGACATTGCCGGCTGAAGCGCGCGACATCATGACGGCCAGCTCGTTTGGCGTCGGCACGATGATCAAACGAGCCTGCGAAACTGATGCCGATCGTGTCCTGGTCGGTCTTGGTGGAAGCGCCACCAACGATGGTGGCTGCGGCATGGCCCAGGCACTGGGCGTGCGTTTTTTCGACGCGTCCGGACAACTTATCGATTCACCCGTTGCCGGTGGCGACCTGCATCGCATTCAAGGCATCGATCCGTCTGATCGTTTTGCCGCCCTAGACAAGATCGAAATGGTCGCGCTGTGCGACGTGAAGAATACGCTGACCGGACCCAACGGTGCTACGGCCGTTTTTGGACCTCAGAAAGGCGCGACACGCGAGAACGTGCGCCAGCTGGATGAAGGCCTGCAACACCTAGCAACCATCATTGCACGCGACCTCGGGATCGATGTACTCGAGCTGGAAAGCGGGGGCGCGGCCGGCGGCCTGGGTGCCGGAATGGTGGCATTCGCCGGCGTGAAAATCGTGTCCGGCATTGATCACGTGCTGGAATCCGCAAACTTCAGCGCTCGAATTGCCGGTGCCGACCTCTGCCTGACCGGTGAAGGCCGGATTGACGGCCAGTCGCTGACCGGTAAGGCATGCCTTGGAGTCGCTCGAGCGGCCGCAAAATCAGGTGTCCCAACGGTAGCGCTTGTCGGTGTTGCCGGGCCCGATGCAGACCGCTGCCTGGAAGCCGGCCTGGTCGATTATGTGATCATCGGCGACGGTCTCGACCAATCAGAATCCATAGCGCGTGTTGCGCCCCTGCTGGCGAACGCCGCCGCCGCCGTCGCGAAGCAATACGCTGCCACAATTAGCAGCTGAAAGGTGAGTCGCCGTCAGCACCCACGTTAACGCTCGAACCGGTTGTTGCTGAAGCCTCACCTGTCGAGGTAGCGCCTAAGCCAGCTGCGAAGGTTGATGAAACCGCGCCATCATCCGTGGTCGCGAAGACTTGGGTATACCCGACGAAGGGCTTGAGCAAATTTTCGTGACAGTCGTCAACATCATGAAACGACCCTACGGCGAAATGGTGATCCTGCTCGGCAACGGCCAGATCTGCGAGCAGAAACAGCGGGACCATCGATTCCGCCCCAGATCGGAGACGACGTTACGGTCAGCGAAGGCCCAATCAGCGGCTACCGCCTTATGGGCGGCGGCCGCAACAACTCCATCCAGGTCCGCACGTCTGAAATAATTAATCGGCAACCACCGCTGCAGGCTCACCCGCCGAATCCGCCGCCGGCGCATCGTACGAAATATCCTTCAGGAACTTGCCGGTCAGCACCCCGGCTATCATTGCACCGTGGACGTTTAGCGCAGTACGCGCCATGTCGATCAGGGGCTCGATCGAAATCAGCAGAGCCACCATTGTCACCGGCATACCCATGGCCGGCAATACAACGAGCGCAGCGAAGGTCGCGCCTCCACCAACTCCAGCAATTCCGAAAGAACTGATAGCAACAGTACCAATGAGTGAAGCGATGAAACTGGGACTCAGCGGATCGATGCCCATTGTGGGGGCGATCATCGTTGCCAGCATCGCAGGATAGATACCCGCGCAACCGTTTTGGCCGATGGTCGCACCAAACGTGGTGGAGAGATTCGCAATCGGGCGCGGCACTTTAAGTTTTTCGACCTGCGTTTCCACATTCAATGGAATCGTTGCAGCCGAACTTCTCGAACCGAAAGCAAACGCCAGAACGGGCCAGACATCGTGAAAATGTGACCTCAGATTGACGCCACTCATTCGAAGCATGATGGCATGCACGCCAAACATGATTACAATTGCTATATAAGAGGCGACTATAAACGTCGCGAGCTCGATAATGTCATCAGCGTTTGAGCCCGCGACCACCTTGGTCATCAATGCCAGGATGCCGAACGGCGTCAGCGCCATGATCATGTGAACCAGCTTCATGATGATCGCTTGGATGGTCTCAACACCATGGCGGATGCGTATACCCTTCTGTTCGTCTTCCGACGTAACCATGAGCGCCGCAATGCCAAACAACACACCAAAGATGACGACGGCGATCACTGATGTCGGACGTGCGCCTGTCAGATCATGGAATATATTGCTGGGCACAAACCGCACCAACATATCGGCAAGTCCGAGATCCGAAATATTGGCCTGTCGTGTTTGCAGCACGTCGGCGCGAGCGAGTTCGCGCGCTCCTTCGGTCAGCCCCTCAGCCGTCAGCCCAAAGACATTCGACATTAGGATGCCGATGAACGCGGAGATCATCGTCGTGCCAATCAATAAGGCAATAACGAAGCCGGCGATCTTACCGAGTGCGACGACCTCCCGCATGCGTACGACGGCCGCGATCATCATGACCAACACAAGTGGCATTACAATCATCTTCAAAAGATTGACGTAGGTCGTGCCCACGACGTTTGTCCATTCGAGCGTGCCGGCCATGACATCCGGACTACCGATGTAAGCAAACTGCAAACCGAAACCGAAGACGAGCCCTGCAATCAGGCCGATGAGCACCTGTTGCGACAGGGAATACCCGGGTCGCCGAAATCGTGCAAGAAAAACGATGACGCCGATGAAAACGATGAGATTGACAATTACGAGAGGAGACACATAAATACCTGCTTATTCTTCATATCGACGTCAAGGTACGTCAATGATGCGAATCTACACGATTCGTTCACCTAACGTCAGAAACATTTTTGAATCGGACCGGGGAAACCGCCCGGAAATTTCAGGGAACGAGGTCGTCGGGCCTAGATGCGCGTTGTAGGTCTCTATCTCACCGACGGTTCACTCTGCAGACTTGATGCGATGCGCGTATACTCAAAATAACTATACTTTTTTTCCTTTTTAATTCAGCAAGATGCCTCGTTTTTCAAGAAATGTTTGGAAGTTTTTTTGGCCCCGGACGATCGTGTCGATCGTAGTCGTTGGCGTCGTTGTCGTGCTTGCCAGTGATCCGCTCTCGGATCTTCGCCCGCCTAACGTTGACAACATCTGTGCAATTTTCGATGAACGCAGTATCTGGTATGAAGCCGCCAAAGCATCGGAAGCACGTTGGGGCACGCCGAAGCATATACAAATGTCAATCATGCGCCAGGAGTCGTCCTTTATATTTAATGCGCGACCATCACGAACAAAGTTTCTCGGCTTTATTCCATGGAAGAGAAAGTCCAATGCTTATGGATTTGCGCAGGCATTGGACGGTACATGGGATTGGTATCTGAAAGACACGGGAAACGAAGCCGCAAGGCGCGACAATTTCGAAGATGCGATAGATTTCATTGGCTGGTACACACACAAGTCCAACTCATCGGCCGGCATTTCCAAGTGGGATCCCTACAACCAGTATCTCGCCTACCACGAAGGTCAGTCAGGCTGGAAGAGAAAGACATTTGAAAAAAAAGGCTGGCTCAAGGAACGCGCTCGCGTGGTCGACCAGCTAGCCCGCAAGTGGTGGACCGAACTCCAGTCCTGTGAGGAAGACCTGGAGCGACCCTGGTGGCTAATCGCCAGCTGGCGTTTCTTTCCTGCAGCCGACGGGCCACGCCAGCCAGGCGAGAACCTCACAGGAAAGCTGATAATGAAGGCACATGCGACGATACCGGAGTCGGGCAACGCGCGAAGGAAACAAAGAACCAGATGGAATTGTGACGCGCCGGACGCGGTGCACACAGCTTCGGCTGCAACCTGATCAAGTAACGCCAGCTTCTCAGCTGCGAATCCCTTGCAGTAACGATTGCGAATGGCGAGCAAGCGTTTTATTGTCTGGCAGGCAGATCTCCTACCCATCGCCCTTGATGCTAGCCGATGATCAGGCGATAGCAAAATGTAACTACTGTCAGAAAACGAGCAACCAGAGGATGTCGCTATGCTGCCTGACTTTCGTTTAGAGACGTACTTCTCGCGCTGGGAATTCACGGCTCGTTATCACCTGTGTGCATCGGATATGGAGAGCATGTCCGTAAATGCGCTTCTAGAGCTTGCAGACGACGATGGACGACAGCAGTGGGACGCACTGAGGCTTGGCTACACGGAGACGTTCGGTGCACCCGACCTGCGCACTGCGATCGCTGAAACCTATGACAATGTCGAGGCCGCCGACATACTGTGCTTTGCCGGGGCTGAAGAAGGGATCTTTGCCTCCATGCAGGTACTGCTGTCACCGGGCGAGCACGCTATTGTGATCACACCCAATTATCAGGCGGCGGAGACAATTCCGGGTGCGATTTGCGAAGTTACCGGTATTCCACTGGATCCGAATGACAACTGGAACCTAGATCTGGATGCGCTGCGGGCTGCCATTCGTCCGAATACGAAAGTGATTTCCTTCAACTTTCCGCATAACCCGACGGGTAAAGTCGTTTCACACGAGGATCTAGATGCGATCGTCGACATCGCGCGGGAACGGGGTATCTATGTTTTATCCGATGAGGTTTATCGGTTGCTTGAGCGCAATGACGACATACGGCTGCCACAAGTCGCAGACATTTATGAGCGGGGCTTGTCGCTGAATGTGATGTCCAAAGCGTATGGTTTGCCCGGCCTTAGAATTGGCTGGATCGCGACGAAGAATCGCGAGCTCCTTTCCCAGATGGAGCGCGCCAAGCACTACCTATCTATCTGTAATTCAGGGCCCAGCGAAATCCTGTCGCTGATCGCGCTACGTGCCCGCGACCAGATACTTGCCCGCAATCGTGCACTGATCGAGAACAACCTCGCATTAGTGAATGGATTTTTCAATGAATATGACAATTTGTTCGACTGGGCCCTTCCGGACGGTGGTTGTATCGGCTATCCATGCTATCGCGGTGCGGATGGTGTCGAAGCTTTCTGCACAACACTAGTCAAGAAATCCGGTGTCCTGTTGCTTCCGGCAAGCGTGTATACGTCTGCATTAAACGACACGCCGGCAGGCCACTTCAGAATCGGCTATGGCCGCGCCAACATGGCAGAGGGCCTGGCGGCCATGCGTGAACATATAGAGCAGTCAGACGCTATGTGTGCGACCGGATGAACGACGAGAAAGACACAATCTGGACGTCCATTGGCCGATTTGAGATCGGCATCGGCACACTGGTCTTCGTATACGCGACATTGTCGCCGATGATCGGCCGCTTCTTCCCGATACTGGAACCCGATGCACTTTATGGGCTGTGGCCTGTGCTCCTAGTGATGCTGGGACCGATCATGGTGCTTGGCGGCGCTTCGCTGCTGAAGTCCTGGCGGTGGCCTATCCTCGCCCATGTGCCGCTCGTTGTCTGGATAACGGTAATCAGCTACGTGCTTACCTGACCGACGACCTCCACGAAGCGGTTCAGGCTGCCGGGCTCCGCCTACCGCTAGACACAGTGTGAAAATCAGTCCTCGCTGTCAATGGGACTCAGAAAAAGGCACAGCTCTGCTGCGGTCGATCCTCATGGCGTCCAAACACCGTAGATATAACGCAATCCTCGCGACCATGCGGCGGGACCAATCGACAAGTGAGTTTCGTCCGGAAGATTGTACTCATCGACCCTAAGACTCGGGTAATTTCTCGACTTCAGCTTGTCTACAAATTCGGGCGTAATCGAAGCCATCCGCGGATAGCCATATTTCTCATACCCGTCGACCAGCGCCACAATGTCCTTCTTCGCTGAAGCTTCCGCGTCGTCCTGCAAGGCTTGTGATTGAGCTTTCAAGAGCTCAACACGTTCAAGCCCGCCGGCCGTTACAAACACCGTTGCGTCTACGTCTTTGGTCTTCGCGGCGAGCGCTTCTTCCCAGCGCCAGAATTCATAATCGTTCCACCAAACGGACGGACTGAAAATGATGTAGCGCTGAAACTCCTTAGGCTGGGTGAGCAGAACCCAGGCACCAAACAGTCCGGCAAGCGAACCTCCACCGATCGTCGAGTCTTTCGGGTCAATAGGGTAGGCAGCTTCGATTGCGGGCTTCAGCTCCTCAACAATGAAACGCAGGAATGCCGGCCCGCCACCGGGCGTCACCGGCTCCGCAGCAGCACCCACACGACGCAACAACTCCTCCAGTTCTCCGCCCCGGGTCGGCGTCAGGTCCCGGTAACGCTTGCTCAATGTCCCAACTAGCCCATCGTCCACCGCGTAACCAATACCTACAACATACGCTGCCGGTATCTCGCCCGATATCGCCAGCAACCGCGCAGTGTCTGTGACAGTGCCAAAAAATCCGTTGGCGTCCAGCACATAGATCACCGGATAGGTCTTACCGGATTCCACGTAAGTCGGTGCGGCGACGAAGATGCGAAATTCTTCGTCAACGAATTCTGATTTGAAATCGTCGAACTCGGCATTGTGCAAGCCCATCATTGGCATCATCGGGCCCAGATTGTCAGCAGCCAGTGAGTGAGAAGGTAATAACGACATGGCGAACGTCAAGATGGAAAATACAATTTTGAGGACGCGCTTCATTCAGGGTCTCCGGACTGATGATTCAGATGTGGCGACTGGCTGGCTTAGGAATGTCTCTGCCTGCAAACACAGCTCAATACTCAGGCGCATGCTAATCCCGGACCGCGAGATTAATCTGTACTGAATGAGAGTGACTAGTCTGCGTTAATAACAACGATTTAACATTTCTCAAATTCTAGCACCCATGCCACCAGAATCGCGGGGTATTGCGATCACTGCCCGTCGCCATTGCTCAATCCTGATATTCAAGAAATACTCAGCCATCCGAGGACAAGGAACAGCTCGATTAACCTGCCGGCCGACTGGCGCGCGCTAGATTTCCCGCACACTCGTTTGTCGAAAGGCACATATGTGCTACGGATTTGGCACGGGCTTCCACTGGCGGTCCGGAGCCGTTAAAGTGCGCGCATGCTGAACCCTGAAACTTTGATCAGCGAGGAATCCATCCTTGCGCGGGTCGACGAACTTGCGGCCCAGATTTCGCTCGATTATTCCGACAAAGATGAAATTG
>JAQWSV010000134.1 GCA_029243005.1 Woeseiaceae bacterium | reverse complement strand
TATGCCGGACTAATGCCCTGATCGAGCAAACGGTCCGCGGCCCACCAGCCAATGTCTCCAGGTGTTGAGATACCCGGCTCGATTCGTTTTAAAGCAGCTTCCATCACCTGTCGCTGAATCTCGAGAATATGCGCGAACGCCGCAATCTCTCGTTGTACTCGTCGCACGCGAAAGTCAGTGATGACGTTTTCCGCCGAGACCAGCCTTTCAGCGAGGTCGGCGCCCAAAGCATCCACCAGTCGCAGATAGGACGTATGGGACAGACCGTTTGCGATTCCAAGTGAGTCGGACATATTGATGGCAATCACATCGGGATTGCGTTCTTCGACCAGCGCTCTTAGGTCATGGCTCGAACCTTCAATATCATAGAACCCATCCAAATCTTCGCCACCGAGAATCATGCGCTCAATTCGATCGCCCCCGCGATCGGTAAATACGTAGTAGCAAACGGGCTCCCAGGCTCTGTACTCCGTCCAACCACCCAGATCCAGTGCGAGTGGATCCATCCGCCCGCTCTCAACGACGTGAATCCACATGTCGACACTATTGTCCCGCAATGCGTCGGGCAGTATGAGATCGAGCTTCTCCTGACGGATGAGCTTCATGATCTCGTAGTTCTGCTTTGACTCCTGCGCGTTCGTCGAAATCGTAAACGCAATGAGAAGCAGCAACGCGGCAATCAAATTCGCCTTCATGAGCGAGATAGCCCTCATCGTATGTTCCTAATGCCCTGATCCTGTGGATAGGGCCATTCGACACCGCGCTCAGTGATGACCGCCCCGTCATGGAAAGCAATATAAATGCGCTTACCTTTGCCCCACTTAGGCACCGGCATGTGAACCATGTATTCGAAGGTAAAGGTATGAAATAGCGGTAACGTCATTTCCCGCTGCCAGTCCCCGCCTAAAGGCGATATTCTCGGGGCATCCATCGTGCGGAGACCCTGTGCGTGCAGATCAAAATGAATCTGCGTTTTTTTCGGGTCAGCGTCGAGATCGTATTGGTCAACCGGGGTATAGTGGTAGCCCTGATCTTCAACAGCCTTAATAAGCACATCGAGTGTTTCGCCCGCCGTGCGTCCGACCTTGATGTTCTTGCGGCATATCTCGCGAACGACCATCGCGTGTTCCCAGATTGCCTCTATCTCTGGTGGCAAGTCATCCTCGCCCTCTTTCAATACATAGCCGTTTCCGCCCAGATCGGCGACAAAGATCCCTTCACCGGCGCCATTCAAGATGGTAATAACGTCGCCGCGCTGCAGAACATAGCCGTTGCTGTTATTTTCATTGCCATCGTGGTCTTTGACGAAGACATTGCCGTCGATATCTGCCAGCGTTGTCACGCCTACTTCAATTTTGGCAAACTCACGGTCAATTTTCGCGGCGGTCTCCAAACCGAAAAAGCCGCCCAATACAATCTCCCCAAGCACTCGCCCGGAGAGGTAATCGCCGATGACGCCCTCGGCCGAAACCACGCGTTCGCTATAGTCGCCGCCTAGAGCATCGAGCATCTTTAGGTAGTCGGTGTGCGATATTCCGTCGGCCATAGCGTTGTTGGTAGAATAATTCAGCGCGATTCGCTGCGGGTTTCTCTCCGCAACGAAATCCTTAATCACCCTGTGCCAGCCCGCGTCGCCTTCGAAAAACTCGTCACCACTAACAAATAGATCGTAAGCGCCTGTCGCCCAAAGTGCTTCATCGGCTTCACCCAGCACGGCCCGCTCTATTCGATCACCTCCCCGGTCCGTAAATACGAACACGCCCGACTTACCGCCCAGATCCGGCGCGAGGGGTTCCGGATTGTTTCTTCGGATGACATGTATCCACATGTCAACGCCGTTGTCTCGCATGGCTTGTGGCAGAACGTAGTCAAACTTGTCCTTACGAACCTCCTTTTGCATCTCCGCCAGCGTTTTCGGGTTAAGCGTCTGCGCGGACGATGCAGACCCAAGAGCCATTAAAAGAATACCCAATAGAATCTGTTTCGAACCGAACATACTTCCCCCGCTATACAAAATAGATGCCTTATGATTGTATACAATATCCAAGATTATAGTTAATTGTGCCAGTGACTAGACCAATATGATCTATACAAACAACAGCTTTAATGCATTGCTCGATCTATTCGCCGAGTTTCGCGAACTGCTAAAACCAGCCCTGATTAATGGCGTGCCAGACTTTACGCGTGCCGCTATGGCAAAACAGCACGAGGAACTCAAGCGTTTGCAGGAAAGACTTGTGGCACTGGATATCAGTCGCTGGAGCATTGCTGACCGGGTCGACTATCACGTCGTCAGGGCAGAAATGAATGCGGTAGATTTCGATCATCGTGTCCTCAAACCGTGGGCCCGCGACCCAGGTTTTTACAATCTTACCGACGGCATTTATCCACGTCTGCTTGTGCATCACTCCAGAAGCCTTTCAACCTGGGGTCTCATTGAGCCAGACCAAGCGCTAGACGAAGAAAGTGCTGTCGATTTTCACAACCGACTCAAGTGCATACCGAAGCTGCTCGCACAAGCACGCGAAAACCTTACTGAAGCCTCAGGCGAACTTGCATCAATAGCAATCCGCATCAAGGAAAAGGACATTCAGCTATTGCTGAAAATTCGTTCAGAGATGGCAGAACACCATGTAGAACTTATCCCTAGCGTCGATGAAGCTATCGTTGCGACAGAACAATATAGAGACTGGCTCGTCGAGAATCGCGGGCGAATGACTGCACCGGCCGGTATCGGAAAGGAAAATTACAATTGGTGGATGAAAAACGTCCACCTGATTCCCTATGACTGGGACCAGTTCCACACGATGATTCAAGCTGAGTATAACCGTACCGTCACATTCCTGAAGCTCGAAGAGAACAGGAACCGACGGCTGCCGGAGTTTGAGCTGACCTCAGATGCAGAAGAGAATCATCGGAGACAGCAAGAGGCAGTTAGCAAGCTAATGCTTTTTCTGCAGGAAGAGGAAATAATCACTGTA
>JAQWSV010000127.1 GCA_029243005.1 Woeseiaceae bacterium | reverse complement strand
TGACTGTCGCCATGTGGAATCGGAATCGATTCGTAAGTCCGGCCGCCATCCGTCGAATGCCACAATGAAGTGTTTTGAACATACAGACGATCGGGGTCGGTCGGATGTGCGTGAATGCGGTGGTAGTACCATGGCCGCTGCAGCAATTCGGCACGCTGGCTTATTACCTCCCAGGACGCGCCGCCGTCATCGGATCGAAATACGCCGGTTTGATCGTCTTCCGCCTCGATGATTGCCCATACCCGTTCGGGATTGGCGCCAGATACCGCGACACCGATGCGGCCGCGATTCTCACCGGTTGGTAATCCCGGATTATTCGTCAGATTACGCCAGGTGTTGCCACCGTCCGTCGATTTGTAGAGCCCTGTTCCGGGACCGGCAGCACGAAGCCCCCACGCAAATCTTCGTGTCTGCCACATGCCAGCGTAAAGTACATTTGGATCCGATGGGTCCATCTCCAGATCGCCGGCACCGACGTCTTCATTTAGGTACAGCACTTTTTCCCAAGTCTCGCCGCCATCTTTAGAGCGATAAATACCACGCTCTTTGTTTGGTCCCCAGGCATGACCGAGCGCAGCGACATAAACGAGATCGGGATCCTCGGGATGAACGATTACGTTGGAAATCTGCCTCGTTTCATTTAGCCCCATGTGTCGCCAGGTCTCGCCACCATCATCCGAGCGATAGAGGCCGTCGCCATGGGAAGTATTGCCCCGGATTGCGTGCTCACCCATACCGACATAGACACGTTGCGGACTGGACGTCGCGAGCGTGATAGCACCGACAGACCCGGTCTTGAAGTAGCCGTCAGAGACATTAAACCAGTTGTGGCCTGCGTCGGTTGTCTTCCAGACCCCGCCGCCGGTTGATCCGAAATAAAACGTCAGTCGTTCGGTGGGATGACCGACAGCTGCAATCGACCTGCCCCCACGCCAGGGACCGATGAGCCGGAACTCCATGTCTTCCAAGGGTAGAGATCCCGGTCCCGTTTCCTGTGCCTCTGCGGGTTTGATCAGGGCAAATGCCAGCAGGGCAAGGAGAGAAACACGAAGTGTGGAAAGAGAGTTGTGCATCGTTCTTAGTCCTTTTGTTTTTGTTTTCCAGTCGAACGAGTTCGTTGGAAGAAGTTGTTCGATCGTTAATATACCAGAAGCCCAAAAGCCCTATCGGTTTGCCATTCTCTGTAGATCAACCAAACTAACCTTTTGGGTTTGAGCGGTATAGTTATCGGCGAGAACAAACAAGGGGAATAGAGATGAAAGTAGACCTATACCCAAAATTTGCACTAACAGTGATCGCTGTAGCGTTGTGTGCTCTCGCGTTTAAGAACGTGAAAATGGTTCCTGAGGCGCAGGCACAGAGTCGGTCAGAAATTGTTTCCGCTATAAGGGCCTGTTTGAATAGTGCCGCGATAATGAAGCCACCAGCAGGTTCGAGATTTAGCGACGAATATAAGAGAGCACTGAGCCTTAATGGAAGGAAACCGGAGCAGTATGGGCTTGGTGTTAGTATTAATGTTCAAGGTCTTATATGGGTGCACCCATTGCATTGCTCCTAAAATTGAACGCATGCAATTATATTTCAGACATCAGTCGTCAGTTGTCGGTCACACGTCGCCAGTACTGGTCCAGTTCCTGCCTGATCTCCGGAGACAGCAGGTAAAGTCCGGTCACGTTAGCCAGCGCCATCGCAAACACCATCGCATCAGAAAAATCGAGAACCGCGTCAAGTTGCGTCGTACAACCGACGATGACGAATAGACAAAAGATGGTATTGAACGTTGTCTTTGCCCAGCGCTTCGGGCCGAAGAGATAGATAAAGCCTTCCAGTCCGTAGTACGACCAGGAGATCATCGTGGAATAATCGAATAGCATGACGACGACGGCCAGCACGTACGGGAACCAGGGGAT
>JAQWSV010000122.1 GCA_029243005.1 Woeseiaceae bacterium | reverse complement strand
AATCGAAGGCAAAGCAAGACGTGAAGAAGATCCTGGTTACCGGCGGTGCCGGATACATCGGCAGCCATGCCTGCAAAGCACTTGCCGCCGCAGGCTTCGAACCCGTCGTGTTTGACAACTTCGTCTATGGCCACGACTGGGCGGTTAAATGGGGTCCAATGGTCAGGGGTGACACCTTGGACAAAGCGCTGCTCAGGCAGGCGTTTGAAGAGCACCAGCCTGTCGCCGTGATGCACTTCGCAGCGTATGCCTACGTGGGTGAATCAGTCCAGGATCCAGCAAAGTACTACCGAAACAACGTCGGTGGCACACTGGCGCTGCTGGAGGCAATGGTCGAGTCAGGCGTTGACAAGTTCATTTTTTCGAGTACCTGTGCCACCTATGGTGTGCCGGAAGGCAGTAGTATCCCGGAAAGCCATCCGCAGTCTCCTATCAATCCGTATGGGCACAGCAAGCTGATGGTGGAGCAAATTCTGCGCGATTTCGATACGGCGCATGGCCTGAAGTCGGTCGCGCTGCGCTATTTCAATGCTGCGGGCGCGGACCCGGATACAGAGATTGGGGAAGATCACGATCCAGAAACCCACCTGATTCCGCTGGTGCTCGATGCAGCGATGGGACGTCGTGCCGATATCACTATCTTCGGCGAAGACTATCCAACGGACGATGGCACTTGTGTTCGTGACTATATTCATGTGTCGGACCTCGCTGACGCGCACGTCCTTGCACTGGGTAGAATGCTCGAAGGTGGCGACTCGGATGCCCTGAATCTGGGAACCGGCACCGGCTATTCGGTGCGCGAAGTGATCGATGTCGCCAAGAAAGTGACCGGTCGTGACATTGCGGTCACGCAGGGTGATCGTCGTCCTGGCGACCCGCCCTATCTTGTCGCGGAGCCTGGTAGGGCGTCCGACGCCCTCGGTTGGAGGCCCGAAAACTCAGGGATTGAGCGTGTGCTGGAGACAGCCTGGGCGTGGCACCTGAAGCGTTTTGGCTAGGTAGGTTGCAGGCATCACAGTGAAAATGCGAAGGGCGTCCCGTTTCGGACAGAGAGGTGCGTCACGTACCTGCTCAATGCAAGTGTTTACAATAGCTTGGCAGTGAGTTGAGGGCGTCACGTCCCGGATTCCTGCCACGTCGAACAGCAACAAGAGAACGATAATCTGCTCATGGAAAGTGCCCGATCTGTCATCGATTCAGACCTGAAATTCATTGCTGGTCAGCTAAGCCATGAGTTCGCCGAAATGGCGGGCTCGAACTTGCTGATCACTGGCGGTGCCGGATTCCTGGGGTATTACCTCGTGCAGTCCGTTCTGTACTGGAATCGACTGGAAAACGGAGCCGCCCCCATTCGAGTGACAGTCTATGACAACTTCATGCGCGGGGTGCCGGAATGGCTGACCGCCCTCGAGGATGACGAGAATCTCGAGTCCCGCGTACACGACATGACGAATCCATTGCCGGATGACGTGCCGGACTTCCAGTACATCATCCATGCGGCGACGATCGCCTCACCTCACTATTACCGCAAGTACCCGATCGAAACGATGGACGCGAATGTCAATGGTCTGCGCTACCTTCTCGACTACGTTCGCGGGCAAAAGGGCGCGGGCAAGTCGTTCGCCGGATTCATGTTCTATTCGACCAGTGAGATTTACGGTGACCCGACGCCTGACCAGATTCCGACACCGGAAGACTATCGGGGCAATGTGTCCTGCACCGGTCCGCGCGCCTGCTATGACGAATCGAAGCGCTATGGTGAAACGCTTTGCGTCAATTACGCCAAACAATATGAATTACCCATACGAATTACGCGCCCATTCAACAACTATGGCCCCGGACTCAAGATCACCGACAAACGGGTTATCCCGGATTTTGCCCGCGACATTCTGAGTGGGAGGGATATCGTGATGCTGTCCGATGGCAAACCGACACGGACCTTCTGTTATGTGGCGGACGCGATTGTCGGGCACTACAAGGTGCTGGTCCGCGGGCACGATGGTGAGTCCTACAACATCGGCATCGACAAGCCGGAAATCTCGATGGCGGAACTGGCAGAAATGACAGTCAAAGAGGCGCGGGATCTTTTTGGCTACGACGGCGAAGTCGTATTCGAGACTAGCGATGATGCGGACTACCTCGTCGATAATCCGAATCGCCGTTGCCCGATCATTGACAAGGCGCGCGACCATCTTGATTACGATCCGCAGATCACGATTACGGATGGATTGCGACGGTCACTGATTTGGTACAAAGACAACCAGCATCCGGAAGAAGGCTAATGAGAATATCAGTAGTAGGGACGGGCTATGTCGGTCTTGTGGGCGCCGTCGGATTTGCGGAGAACGGTCACGAGGTTGTCTGTGTCGATATAGACGCGGCTAAAGTCGATGCGATCAATGCCGGTCAGTCGCCGATTCACGAGGAAGGCCTGGACGACCTTCTTCGGTCCAATATCGGTGCAAGCCTTCGGGCCAGTACTGACCTGGAGGATGCTGTCCTGAATTCTGAACTTTCCCTGGTTGCGGTCGGCACGCCGTTTGACGGCGACAAGATAGACCTGTCCTACATCAGAGAAGTATCCCGCCAAATTGGCGAGGTCCTGGCGGAAAAAGACGACTATCACGTTGTCGTCGTAAAAAGCACTGTGGTCCCCGGCACGACTGACGACGTCGTTCTGCCTATCCTCGAGGAGGCCTCTGGAAAGAAGGCCGGTCAGGATTTTGGCGTCGGCATGAATCCGGAATTCCTGCGTGAAGGCGTCGCCGTTGACGACTTTATGAATCCGGACCGAATCGTGCTGGGCGGCATCGACGACCGCACCCGGGACGTCCTGGCGTTGGCCTACACGTCTTTTAAAGACGCCGAGATTGTCCGCACGAGCAACAAGACGGCTGAACTGATCAAATACACCGCTAACTCTCTCCTGGCAACGATGATTTCCTTTTCGAATGAAATCGCCAACCTTTGCACCGCAGTTGGCGAAGTCGACGTTGTCGACGTGATGCGAGGTGTGCACCTCGATAAACGACTGACACCACTGAATAGTGATGGGCATCGGGTCTGGCCCGGGTTCGTAAGCTACCTCGAGTCCGGTTGTGGTTTTGGCGGCAGCTGTTTTCCCAAGGACGTAAAAGCGCTGATATCGCACGGTGAATCGCTGGGAGAACCGATGGCGCTCCTTAAGTCCGTCATCGATATCAACAATACCCAGCCAGGCAAGGTTATCGAGCTGTTAGACAAACATTTTCCGAGCTTGGACGGCTTACGCATCGCCGTCCTGGGGCTGGCCTTTAAGCCCGGTACGGATGACATGCGCGAATCACCGGCGATCAGCATTGTCAATAAACTGATCGCTCGAAACGCCGACCTTACAGCGTTCGACCCGGTCGCACGCGAAGAAGCAGAGAAGATGTTCGACGGCAATCGAATTCGCTATGGCGAGACGGTGGCCGAAACCATTGAAGGCGCCGAAGCGCTTGTCATTCTGACACGCTGGGATCTATTCGAATCCCTGCCCGAAATGTTGTCGGGCAAGAACGATCAACCCCTGGTGATTGACGCCCGGCGCATGCTCGATGCGTCGTCTACCACCCGCTACGACGGTATTGGCTACCCCGCCTGAACAAACGGAGAAACTGATGAGCCAGCCTATCTGCCTCAATTGTGCAACGCCCCTCGAACAGTCTTTCGTGGACCTAGGAATGTCGCCGTTGGCAAATTCATTCCTGACTGCGGAGCAGACGCAACAAATGGAGCCGTTCTACCCGTTGCATGCGAGGGTATGTTCGAGCTGTTTTCTCGTACAACTGGAGGTCTTCGAGACTCCTGAGAATATCTTTGGTGACTACGCCTATTTTTCCTCCTACTCTGAGACGTGGTTGCAACATGCAAGTGAGTATGTGGACCAGGTCACCGAGCGCTTTTCGCTGAATGAAGACAGCCTCGTTGTGGAAGTAGCCAGTAACGACGGGTACCTGCTGCAGAACTTTCTACCGAAGAAAGTTCCGGTGCTGGGTATTGAGCCCGCCAGGAACGTAGCGGAGGTTGCTCGCGAAAAAGGCATCGAAACAATCACCGAGTTTTTCGGCGAGTCGCTGGCAACCTGTCTGGCTGAAGAAGGCCGACACGCCGACCTGATGAATGGTACGAATGTGCTGGCGCAGGTACCTGACATCAACGATTTCGCTGAGGGCTTCAGGATTCTGTTGAAGCCGGACGGCGTACTGACGTTAGAGTTTCCGCACTTGTTGCGCCTCGTCGAGGAAAACCAGTTCGACACGATTTATCACGAGCACTTTTTCTACTTTTCCCTGCTGGCCGTCGAGAAGATTTTTGGCAGCCATGGCTTGCGGGTTTTTGATGTGCATGAGCTACCGACGTTTGGTGGGTCATTGAGAATCTTCTTCTGTCACGAAGCCTCCGACCGACCTGCCGAAACGTCGGTCGAAGCCATTCGCAAGCTGGAGAAGGATGCCGGTTACGACCAGGTGGAGGTTTACGCGGCCTACAACGAGGCGGTGAAGGCTTCGAAACGCCGGATGCTCGAATTTCTGGTGGAAGCCAAGGATGCGGGAAAGTCCATCGTCGGCTACGGCGCCCCGGCAAAGGGCAACACCCTGCTGAACTATTGCGGTGTGGGTAACGACTTCCTGGACTATGTCGTGGACAAGAGCCCACACAAACAGAATCACTTTTTGCCAGGCGTCCACGTGCCGGTGCTCGATCCGGAAATGATTCGCGAAACCCGGCCGGACTATGTGATTATTCTTGTCTGGAATATCAAGGAAGAGATCATTGCCCAGTTCCCAGATATCGGGGAGTGGGGCGGCAAGTTTGTCGTTCTGATTCCGGACGTAGAAGTTCTTTAGTTCACTATTCGTCTCGCCGGGGGTAGGTGACAGTGCTAGATCTGATTGAAAAGCTGTTTCCAATTTGCCGCAGTATTACCGGCGACGGGGTCCGTGAGACCCTGGCAATCATTAACGAGGTCATACCGGTCGAGGTCTCGGAGATCCCAACCGGCACCAGGGTGTTCGATTGGGAGGTGCCTCGAGAGTGGAACGTACGCGAGGCCTATATCGAAAACTCTGCCGGCGAACGAATCGTCGATTTCGAGGACCATAATCTTCACCTGATGAGTTACAGCGCGCCCATCCGGCGGCAGATGCGTCTCAACGAACTCAAGGAACACCTGCACTCGCTGCCCGGGCACCCGAAACTGATTCCATACCGCACCTCATACTACGACGATAACTGGGGTTTTTGCCTTTCGCACGATCAGCTCGAGGCACTGGAGGACGATACCTACAATGTGGTGATCGACGCTACGCTGGAACCGGGTCACCTGACCTATGGTGAATGTTTGATCCCGGGCGCGTCCGATGAGGAAATACTCGTATCGACCCACATTTGTCACCCGTCCCTGTGCAACGACAACCTGTCGGGGATTGCGGTCACAAGTCATCTGGCCAAGCAGCTTTTGCAGCAAGAGAACCGATACTCCTATCGGTTTCTGTTTGTGCCCGTGACCATAGGTGCCATCAGCTGGCTGGCCAGTAATGAAGAACGGCTGGACCGCATCCGATACGGGCTCGTCGCCTCCAACCTCGGTAACGACGCGAAGTTCACCTATAAAAAGACGCGCACGGGTTCCAGCAGTATCGATCATGCCGTAATGTACGCCCTCGAAACGGCCGGCGTCGAACATGAGATCAGGGGTTTTCTGCCCTATGGCTATGATGAGCGCCAGTATGGGTCACCTGGTATCGGACTTGATGTGGGCAGCCTGTCACGCACGCCATACGGCGAATATCCGGAATACCATACTTCGGCCGACAACCTGTCGCTGGTGTCGGAGGAAAAGCTCGAAGAAGCGCTTTCCGTATATGCCCGGGTATTCGAGACTCTGGAGGATGCGCGATATTTTCTTAACCGCGCGCCGAAAGGTGAGCCGCAGCTGGGCAGGCGCGGATTGTATAAGCGGATTGGCGGACAGACTAACCAGGCAGAGCAACAAATGGCCATTCTCTGGCTACTCAACAAGTCCGATGGCCAGCATAATCTCCTCGACATCGCGCGGTTGAGTGGCATGTCTGAAGACATTCTGAGTGCCGCTGCCAAGTTGCTGGTCGAGCAGGAGTTGCTTGAGACGCTCTGAGCACGAACAGAGACCGGGTAATCCTCACCGGTGGGTATTCATTTGTGGGCCCGGAAGATTTAGGATCACGGACCTCGGCCAAAAAGTGTACTCATGACCGTTCGAACTCGTTTTGCTCCCAGTCCCACGGGCGTACTCCATATAGGAAGCGTACGTACGGCGCTCTTTTGCTGGCTCTATGCGCGTCACCACGGTGGCCAGTTCGTCCTCCGAATCGAGGATACTGACGCTGCGCGATCGACGCCTGAAAACGTTGAAGCCATCCTGGACGGCATGGCATGGCTGGGTCTGGATGCAGACGAGGGTCCGATCTATCAATCGGACCGGTTCGACCGATACCGGGAGATCATCGACGCCTGGCTGGTAGACGGCAAGGCCTACCGCTGCTATTGCACGAAGGAGGAACTCGACGAGTTGCGTGCCCGTCAGATGGAGGCGGGAGAAAAGACGCGCTATGACGGACGTTGCCGCGATCGGACATCGCCACGAGAGGGTGTGCCGCCGGTGGTGCGCTTCCGCAATCCGGATTCAGGTGAGGTCGTGGTATCGGACCAGGTACGCGGCTGCGTTGTTTTCCGAAATGATGAGCTGGATGATTTGATCATCGCGCGGTCCGACGGCACCCCAACCTATAATTTTACTGTGGTTGTCGACGACTCCGATATGCGGATCACGCATGTGATCCGCGGCGACGATCACCTAAACAATACGCCGCGACAGATGAACATGCTTGCTGCACTCGGCGTCGAAGTTCCTGTCTATGCGCATCTGCCCATGATTCTCGGGCAGGATGGCGCGAAGCTGTCCAAACGGCATGGCGCGGTCGACGTTCGCGAATATCGGGACAATGGTTTTCTACCTGAAGCATTGCTGAATTATCTCGTTCGCCTGGGATGGTCTCACGGTGATCAGGAGATTTTCTCGATCGACGAAATGATCCGGCTTTTCGATATTGCCAGCGTCAATCAGTCTGCCTCCGCCTTTAATCCCGAGAAACTGCAGTGGATCAGTCAGCAACATATTATTTCGGGCGATCCCGAAGAGATCGGAGAGCTCCTGGTTCCCTATATACAGGCGGCAGGACTGGATCAGGCAAATGGCCCGGTGCCAGCGCGATTAGCGGAAGGTTTTCGCGAACGGGCCGAGACCCTGGCCGACATGGTAGAAAGTGCGCGCTATTGCTACGAAGACTTTGAGGCACCGGATGCTGTCGCGGCAAAGAAGCAGCTGCGGCCAGTTATCCTCGAGCCCATGAAAACAGCTCGCGAGAAACTTGGGGCGCTGCCGGACTGGGAAGAGGCTGGTATAGCAACAGCCATTGAAGGCAGCGCCGCGTCGCACGAGATCAAGATGGGCAAGCTTGGGCAGCCGATCCGCGTCGCTGTAACTGGCGGCGGCGTCTCGCCACCGATCGATGTAACCCTTGCACTGGTTGGTCGGGAACGGACACTAAAGCGCCTGGATGACGCTGTAGCATTGATCGAACAACGGATTGCGGACTCCTAATCGAGGCCGGTGAGGGCGGGTGGCGGCTGCTTGACACCTCTGTAAGGGCGCCGTAAAGTCGCGCCTCCGTGG
>JAQWSV010000119.1 GCA_029243005.1 Woeseiaceae bacterium | reverse complement strand
ATCCCGAATCGTATTGGCTTCCTGTCCCGGTAATGGAGGAAGCCGAACCAAAATCTCGCCTTCGGAGCCGAAATCCTGCACGACATGATTGCCGAATCCAGCATCGGTCAGGTTCTGTCGAATCTCGACCAGGTCCGCCTGCTGCGGGTACTCCACCTGGAACAGGAATCCGCCCGTGAAATCGATGCCGAGGCTGAGCCCGCGCGTCGCCAACGACACGATGGACGCCACCACAACCAGAATCGAAATGCCGACTGCTATGTTACGGCGCGTGTGGCCCAGAAAGTCGATGTTGGTTTTCTTCTTGATCAATCGCATCGAATCGCTTCCTAGATCGGCAGTTTTTGGAGGCGCCGGCCGCCGAACAGGAGATTCACAACCGTACGCGTACCAATTATGGCGGTGAACATCGAGGTCACGATTCCGAGCGACAGGGTCACGGCAAAGCCCTTGATCGGACCTGTGCCGAATGCAAACAGAACGATGGCAGCGATCAACGTTGTGATATTGGCATCCGCGATCGACGAAAAGGCCTTTTCGTAGCCTGCATGAATGCTGTTCTGGACCGTGTTCCCGTCGGCAATCTCCTCACGTATTCGCTCGAAGATGAGCACGTTGGCATCGACGGCCATACCGACCGTGAGTACGATGCCGGCAATACCCGGCAATGTCAGAGATGCCTGCAACAATGACAGCAATGCAACGATGAATACAAGATTCGACAGTAGCGCTAGATTGGCAATCATGCCGAAGCCACGATAATACACAGCCATAAAAACGATCACGGCCAGGAAGCCGATCTGCACGGCATTGAATCCCCGATCAATGTTGGCAGCACCCAAGGTCGGGCCAATCGTCCGATCGTCTACTTTGAATACTGGCGCTGCCAGTGCACCCGCACGAAGCAACAGCGCAAGATCCCTAGCTTCGACAGGTGTGAGCCCGGTTGTCCGGAAGCGGTCTTTGAAGATGCCCTGAATAGTTGCCGTGTTGATGATCTCTTCGGTCTTAATTGTCCGGTAAGACGTCGTGCCGTCGGGCAGCGTGATGGGTTCGCGTCGCGTCTCGATAAAAACGGTCGACATCGGCTTACGCAGGTTTTGCTGCGTCGTTTCCAGCATCTTCTCGCCGCCAGCGGCATCCAGCGTAATAAATACCGCCGGCTGGCCTTCGCTGAAGCCGGACTCCGCGTTGATGATCTGATCTCCGGACGCGATCACGTCGCGCTTCAGGAGCTGTCCCGCGACCCCCCTACCCTGGTAACGACGCGATCCAGGACTGTCACCCGCCGTATCCACGAGGCGAAACTCGAGCGTCGCGGTGGCCGTCAGGATTTTGTCCAGCTCGTTGGGATCCTGGACGCCGGGTAACTGAACGACAATTCGATTGAGACCCTGACGCTGCACCAGCGGTTCGGCAACGCCGAGCTGGTCGACACGATTTCTGAGCGTCGTGATGTTCTGCTCGATCGCAAAATCCTGACGAGCCTTGATCTGAACATCGCTCATGCGGACACGAAGAGATCGTCCGTCGGCAGCCTCTAGTATCAATATATCAGGATCGGCTTCGCGAATGATCTCACGCGCACGCTCTGTATCTTCAGCACTCCGCAGCGGGATCATGACCTGGTTACCTTCTGCGGATGGCCTGCTGCGGATGCGCGCATCACGCAATCGTTGAGCGAAATCCTGCTCGTAGGCAACGAGACGGCTTTCAATCGCGCTGTCCATATCGACCTCGAGGAGAACGTAAACGCCTCCCCGCAGATCCAGGCCGAGGCTCATCGGGCTCAAACCCAGTTCGCGCACCCATGCCGGCGTATTGGGCGCATCCGTCAGCGCAACATTCGAATCCGCCTTGAATGCCCCACGAAAGATCTCGGTCGCCGCCGTTTGATCGTTCTTGCCATCGTCATCGGCGGTAAAGCGAACGACGATACGCCCATCCTGTTCGTAAATTGCGCTTGGCGTAATGTCGCCGCGCTCGAGCACCTGCTCGACACGCTGAATGCGATTGGCGCCATATGGATTCCCGTCAGACTTCGCAAGCTGCACCGCCGGTGCCGTCCCGTAAATGTTCGGCATGGCAACCAGGACACCGATCAGGAAGATGATCAGCACCAGTACATTAAGCCAGGCGGGATATCGATTCATCGCAATCTGCCGGTATCAGGCTGCGTCAATGGTGCCTTTCGGCACGACAGCGGACACCGTCGACTTCTGAACTTTGATTTCCACGTCATCAGCAATCTTTAAAGTCGCATAATGCTCGCTGACAGCAGTCACTTTACCGAGAATACCGCCGGCAGTGACCACCTCATCACCGGTCGAAAGCGCGCCGACCAGCTCAGCATGGGCCTTCTGGCGTTTCTGTTGCGGTCTTATCAACAGAAAATAGAAAGCAACAAAGATAACGATCATCGGCAGAAAAAAGCCGAATGGGTCTGCCTGTGCACCGTCCTGCGCATAGGCCGAACTAATAAATAAATCCATGAGCATCAATCCTGTGGCTCGCCAACTCGGCCGGGCCTGAAAAAAATGGCGCGCTATTATGGCACACGTGTCAGGGACGTGGGGATGCTCCCTGCGGAAACAAGCATCAGGTGAAATCGACGTCAGTCGTCGTATCGCGCCTTCAGATCGGCCACGAATTCCGGCAACGCATCCGCGCTGATAGCCGCCCGGATTTTTTTCATAAGATACTGATAATAATGAAGATTATGAATCGTATTTAGTCTCGAGCCGAGTATTTCACCGCACTTCTCAAGGTGCCGCAGATAGGCAAGACTGTAGTTCTGGCAGGTTTCGCATGAGCAATCGGGATCCAGCGGACCGGTGTCCGTCGCGTAT
>JAQWSV010000097.1 GCA_029243005.1 Woeseiaceae bacterium | reverse complement strand
AAAGGAGGAACTCAAAAAGAGTTTAGCCATCGAAGAATTTCAGGCCGACAATCTGATGAGAGAAAAGGCTATTAAGGTTTTACGCTTATTAGAGGCCTTTAGGAAAAAGAGGAATTATGCGAAAGAAGACTTGATTCTTCTTCTTAAAACTCAAGACCTAGTAAAGGAGGCTCAGCAATAATGGCATTAGAAATTTCAGTTGGAGAAAAAGAAATTAAAGCTGCCGGCTTAGACCCCAATGCACCTCCCGATTTAATTGTTCACATTAGAGGGCCAATTTTTACAGTTAAGCTTAATGCTAGAAAGACTCTAGATAACAATATTATCATTTATGATAATCGTTTTTTCAACATTGTTTTAATTCCTTTTAAAAATAAAATTATCGCGATGCCCAAGCAGACTGTTAATAGAGACACATACGCGATGCAAAATGATTTCCTCACCTTCCTTCAGGATAAAGGCGCATTGGTTTTTGAACTCGATGCTGATGCATGCTTCGCTGCAGTTGTTCCCGTTGCAACAACGATTTCAAAGTTTCCGGCTACTCGACGTGACATTGCCGTTATCGTTAAAGACGAAGTACCTTCAAGCCGTCTACTGGAGGCAGCCGAGTCGGCCTCGCCGGAGCTGGTCAGGAGTGTTAGAATTTTTGACGTCTACAAGGGTCCAGGAATAGAAGCAGGGCTAAAAAGCGTAGCTTTGGGCTTGATTTTGCAGCAAACATCCCGCACCCTTACCGACGAAGATGCAGATACCGTGATGTCAGCGGTCCTCCGCAAATTGCAGCAGGATTTTGGTGCAGAACTAAGAGATTAAAATCAATGGCGCTGACCAAAGCAGATATGGGGGAATCCCTCTTTAATGAGTTGGGATTAAATAAGCGGGAGGCTCGTGAGCTTGTCGATTTGTACTTCGAAGAACTGCGAGCGTCTCTCGCGGTAGGGGAGCAGGTCAAACTTTCCGGATTCGGAAATTTTGATCTTCGGGATAAAAACGAACGTCCTGGGCGTAATCCGAAAACGGGAGAAGAAATTCCGATTACGGCACGCCGGGTAGTGACATTTCGTCCGGGACAAAAACTAAAAGCCCGAGTAGAGGCCTATGCTGGAACCGGGGAATAACGACGAATTACCACCAATCCCAGGCAAACGCTATTTCACCATCGGTGAGGTAAGCGAATTGTGTGCGGTTAAACCGCATGTATTGCGGTACTGGGAGCAGGAATTTCCACAGCTGAAACCAGTAAAGCGTCGGGGTAATCGTCGCTACTATCAGCGTCAGGACGTCCTGATCATTCGCCAGATTCGAAGCCTGCTTTATGATGATGGCTTCACGATCGGCGGTGCCCGTCAGCGACTGACTGGTGATCAGGCGAAGGAAGACGTGAGCCAGAGCCAGCAAATCATCAAGCAGCTACGTATCGAGCTCGAGCAAGTCCTGAAGATCCTGCGACGCTAAAGTCAGACTTTCATCGCACGAGGGCGGCAAGTATCATTGCCGCCCTCGTTTCGTTTCGGAGACCGTCGGGGCGTAGCGCAGCCTGGTAGCGCACCACAATGGGGTTGTGGGGGTCGGAGGTTCAAATCCTCTCGCCCCGACCATTTTCCGGAACAAGGGAATGCGGCCTTCCTCGCTAGAAACGGGAAGGTCATTTTTTTGTTTCGGATCTGTGGTGGGGGTACGGAACTAAAGCCGATGTTCACGGGATCGCCTGCAGCGATCTCAGGCCGAGCCGTGAATTTTTGAAAGACCGACCAAGAAGGAATTTGCCGATCGGAGAATCGGGCATTTGACCGGATCTAGGGACTTTTGACCTACGTTGCCTTTGTCTTCAGCTTCCGGTCTTCGATGCCGAGGAGAATCGGCTGCGCCGTATCGCGATAGATATTGATCTTGGCATTATAAGCAGTGCGGGTCAGCCCGTGTTTATCCCGAATATTCAGTCGGCGGATATTGAATTCACCACTCTCCAGTTTTTCTCCAGTGAGATAACACTTGATGGCGGTTACGCGCTCACCTGATAGTTCCAGACCACTGAGCTTGGACAGATTACCCTGAGCGCGTTGTAGAAAGCGGGTAGCGTCCAGATTGACCTGTGAATCGGTCTCGTCACTGTTCTGATCGCTCAGGTCCGCCATGAAGTCACCGACCAGAATCTGTCCCGGGTAGGCCGCCTCGATCATACGCGCGAGCTCGATTGTGACATCACCGACGATGAAGTTATACATCGTCGGATTGAGGCCTTCGGCCTGGTGAAATTCGTAGCAGCTGCCGACGTGGAAACAGGCACGTAGCTTCGGCACGGTCCTGGCGACAGACTTGCTGCTGGCAATGGCGTTATCGGCGAGCACTAGGTGCATGAAGTGGTAGAGATTGACGTTGGCATCGATCCCATGGTCCCGGTTCCAGATATAGAACCCGTCTCCACTCGACGATCGCGCGAAATTGATGCCGACGTCCAGCTCTAGCATCTTCGCATGTGCCGCATTGAGCGAATACGACAGGCTATTCAGCTGCGTCATCTGTTCGAACGGCGTCAAAAGGCTGAAGCCCACGATATCGAAGAGGGTGACCGCGCGGCTCTCGACGTAATTGATCCCATATCGACGGATCATCTTCTCAATGATCTGCGTTTCGACTGGATGACCAGTCAGCGCCTGGCGCAATACAATCTGCTTGGGTTTGACATCAAGCAGGCGCGCGACCTTCTGCATTTGCGTTAAAGTCAGTTGTCGCTCGCCTGAAATTAGCTCGGTGATGAATCGCTCCGAGACTTTCGGCGGCACCGCCGCGTCATTGGCAGGTGCAGCGGTGTATTCGGCAATCGCAAAGTGCGGCACGACGAGGATCAGAATGCCGTCATCCAGTGTGCACCAGCTCAGAATGCTGTTTTGACCGAGAGACCATTCGGCATTCAGACAGCGCTCCAGGTGGACGAGGTTGCTTCTCTCTCGAAGACCCATGTCATTAGCTAGGCCGGCCAGTTGGTCTAGGTAGGGAGAATAGTCGGCCACTCGTGCTTTGCCCGACTGCGAAATATCGTCCAATTCCATTCAGGTCGCCAGTAGTGCGATAACCCGTGCCTCAGGATCATCGCCATGAATGAGTTACTGCTTAATTGCAGTCGAAATTAATCAACAAATCCGGGTAGCGCAAGTATTATTAAGGCTTCTGCGAAGGCCGCGCAAATTTACATGGATGGCTGTGAGCGCACATTTTGAGGTTTTACATGATGTTGGCAAGTGATGTTGGATAAAGACGATGCGGTAGCGCCGTCCATCGACGAGGTACGAGTCCTAGCTCGCAAGCTTGACGAATGGGTCGTACGGACCCCCGTCGTGCGGTCCCGCAATCTTGAAATCGGAATCGACACAGGGGCAGAGTTGTGGGGTAAGCTCGAATTTCTGCAACAAACGGGCACCTTCAAGCCGCGTGGTGCGCTTTCTAATCTGCTCGATACGGATCCGGATGAGCTTACCGCAGGGGTTACGACAGTCAGCGCCGGCAATCATGCGATTGCGACGGCATTTGCGGCCTGCTGTGTCGGCGTCCATGCCAAGGTGGTTATGATGCGCGCGGCCAGCCCGGCACGCATAGAAGCCTGCCGCCACTATGGTGCGGAGATCGTTCTTGCCGACGATGTGCACCAGGCATTCGATCTGGTCGAGGAAATTAGAGACAAGGAGGGCCGTTGTTTCATTCATCCGTTTGAGGGCCGCAATGTTACCGCCGGAACGGCAACCATTGGCCTAGAGATTTGTGAGCAGATCGAGTCATTCGATGCAGTAGTCATTCCTATTGGAGGTGGCGGTCTGTGTTCCGGTATTGCAAGTGCAATCAAACAACTCAAGCCTGGAGTCGAAGTCATCGGCGTTGAGCCAGCAGGTGCCGATTCGATGCGCCAGAGTTTTGCGAGCGGCAAGGCCGAGAAGCTCGATACACTGGATACAATCGCCGATAGTCTTGGTGCCCCGTTCGCGCTGCCTTACTCGTTCGAGATTTGTCGGCAGTATGTGGATGAACTCGTCACTGTTTCTGATGCTGAGCTGAAAGAATCGATGGCGATGCTTTTCGGGGATATGAAGATCGCTGTTGAACCTGCGTGCGCAGCCAGTACGGCGGCAATAGCCGGTCCGCTTAATGGCCGCTTTGACGGAAGGAAGGTCGTATTAATTTTTTGTGGTAGCAACATTGACTGGCGAACGTTTGAGGGACATGTCGGACCGTTTTGATGCTGACGGAGCAACTTAAAAACATCGTTGGTGATGGGGGCTGGACGACCGATGCGCATGAGCTCGAGCCGCATCTTGTCGAGTGGCGGGATACCTGGCGTGGCAAATCATCGATCATGGTGTCGCCAAACACTGTCGATC
>JAQWSV010000075.1 GCA_029243005.1 Woeseiaceae bacterium | reverse complement strand
TTGAGCCGCCTACTGCGTTCAAACTTCTCGTTTACTACAACATCGGTATCGACGATATGCGTTTCGTTTTTGAGCGTCACTTCACGGCCATTGATGGCGCCCAGTAACTGGTCACGATCGTTTGCAATCAGGTCGATGACGTTGTTTTCAATCGCTTCGGTTGCCGTCAGGGTAGCGGCATTGCGCACGGCATCCTCTGCCCAGTCTGCATTGCGGCCCTGGGTTTCCGCAAGACCGCGAATGTAGGCGATCGCATCATTCATAACCTTGCGGCCCATCGCTGTGTCCGGCACCGGTTCATCACCATCTTCCGCAGCTTCGCCTTCGTCGTCGCCGGCGTTATCGGACGCGTTGTCGTCATCATCGACGCCCGGATCGCCGCCAGTAATACTGACGGGCGAGGCCGCACCCAGATGTGTGGTTGGCGCCATCGCGGCGACATGGCTCGCAAACACGATAAAGGTACCTGCACTGTCAGCTCGGGCGCCGCCCGGTGATACGTAGGTAATCACCGGTACTTCGGATGCCAGAATGGTCTGGATGATGTCGCGCATTGGTTCCATTAGACCGCCCGGCGTGTCCATACGGATAATTACCCCGTTGGCATCGATTTCATTGGCATGATCGATCCCTCCAATGATGTATTCGGCCGTAGCGACGCCCAGCGCCCCTTCGAGATCTAATTCGACCACAGTGCCGTCTGATTGCGCAGGCGGCGATAAGGACAACAAGGCGATAGCCAGGGTCCCCGTAAGCAGTTGGCGAAGCTTCATAAGGTTTCGGATCATCACGCTAATCATATATGCATCCTGCCGCGATGTTCATTTGTTTCGTCACTACTGGCGGCATCATCAAGAGGATTTATTTTGATGGCCTGACCCAGTTCATGTACAGATTTTAGACGCCAACCGGGTTAGCAAAAACCGGGACGAAAACCTCTTCGAAAGCATCGAGGCGCAAAGAAAGGGGGGGTAGAGCGAGGCTCAGCCCCATTTTTTGCTATCCGCTAATCCGACTTACGATAGATCGAAATTAATGCCCTGCGCGAGCGGCAGGTCCTTACCCCAGTTAATCGTATTCGTCTGCCGGCGCATGTAGGCCTTCCAGGAATCCGAACCCGCCTCGCGGCCGCCGCCAGTTTCCTTCTCACCGCCAAATGCACCACCGATTTCGGCCCCGGACGTACCGATGTTGATGTTTGCAATACCGCAATCCGAACCGCCGTTCGACAGGAAGTACTCCGCATTCTGCAGGTTATCCGTAAAAATCGCGGACGACAGGCCCTGTGCGACACCATTCTGGATCGCAATTGCCTCATCCAGAGATTTGTAGGGAATGAGATAGAGAATGGGACCGAAAGTCTCAGACTGCACGATATCCCAGTCATTGCGCGCCACAGCAATAGCCGGCGTAATATAGTTGCCTGAGCGATCAAGCCGTTCGCCGCCACACAATATCTCGCCACCAGAGTCTCGCACGGCCTGCACTGCGGCCTCGACGCGCTCGACCGATGCCTCGTCGATAAGCGGGCCCATCAGTGTGTCGGCATCCAACGGATCGCCGATACGTACCTGATGGTAGGCGCGGACCAAAGCGTTCTTCAATTCTTCGAACCGGGATTCGTGGCAGATGATACGCCGCGTCGTCGTGCAGCGCTGACCAGCTGTACCGACGGACCCGAATACGATACCCGGGACCGCTATGTCCAAGTTCGCATACTCGTCGACGATGATTGCATTGTTCCCGCCGAGCTCAAGCAGGACTTTGCCCATACGGGACCCGACACGCTGTCCGACCTGTCTGCCAACCGCACAGGATCCTGTGAAGGAAAGCAGGGCAATACGCTCATCATCAACGAGCTTTTGAGCCAGTTGGTTCTCGGCATCATTGAACAACGTGAATGCATGCGGCAAGCCTGCATCTGCAAGGGCCTGATTGCAGATCGTTTGTACAGCAAGGCCACACAGCGGCGTCTTCGGCGACGGCTTCCAGACATTCACATTGCCGCAGATCGCTGCGATGCAGGCATTCCAGGACCAGACAGCAACTGGAAAAT
>JAQWSV010000058.1 GCA_029243005.1 Woeseiaceae bacterium | reverse complement strand
ATGAGACGGTGTGTATCGGACCACCGCCATCTAACGAGAGTTATCTGAACATGCCGGCCATCATCAGCGCGGCGGAGGTGACCGATGCTGTCGCCATTCATCCAGGCTACGGCTTCCTGTCGGAAAATGCAGACTTTGCAGAACGTGTGGAAACCAGCGGGTTCGTGCTCATTGGTCCGCCGGCCAGCGCGATTCGTGAGATGGGTGACAAGGTTGCCGCGATCCAGGCGATGAAAAGAGCCGGCGTTCCGACTGTGCCCGGCTCCGACGGCGCATTGAGCGATAACGCGGAAAAGAACCTGAAGATGGCGCGGGAAATCGGTTACCCGATCATCATCAAGGCAGCAGGCGGCGGTGGCGGCCGTGGCATGCGCGTTGTCCACGCCGAAGCATCGCTGACCAACGCCATTACAGTTACACAGGCCGAGGCCCGCGCGGCATTCGGCAACGAAACCGTTTACATGGAGAAGTTTCTCGAAACGCCGCGTCACATCGAGGTACAGGTACTCGCCGATAACCACGGCAACGCGATTCACCTGGGCGAACGCGACTGCTCGATGCAGCGGCGCCACCAGAAGGTTGTGGAAGAGGCGCCGGCGCCGGGCATCACCGAGAAACAGCGCCACGAAATTGGCATGCGCTGCGTTCAGGCCTGTCTCGACATGGGTTATCGCAGCGCCGGAACCTTTGAATTCCTATATCAGGACGGTGAGTTCTATTTCATTGAGATGAACACGCGCCTGCAGGTCGAACACCCCGTGACCGAAATGATCACGGGTGTCGATATTGTTCGCGAGCAATTGCGTATAGCCGCCGGCGAGCCACTCAGCCTGACTCAGGACGAAGTGTCATTGCGCGGTCATGCGATCGAATGTCGCGTTAATGCCGAGGACCCGAAGACGTTTATGCCCTCGCCCGGACTGGTCACGCTGTGGCATCCGCCGGGTGGTCCCGGGATTCGCATCGAGAGCCACATTTACAGTGGTTACAAAGTGCCGCCTTTCTACGACTCCATGATCGGCAAAGTCATTGCACACGGCACCGATCGGGATATCGCCATCGCACGCATGCGCAGCGCGCTGGCCGAGTTTGTGATCGAAGGCATAAAAACCAACTTGCCCCTGCACCAGGAGATTTTCCAGCACGCGGCCTTCCAGGCTGGTGGAACGAATATCCACTATCTCGAAAAACGACTCGGTATATAAGACTACACCGTGACGTGGCGCCAATTTGTCATGAATCTCGATGCGCTTGATCCCGCGCACGTCGAGGCCGCGCTGACAGATTGCGGCGCCCTTTCTGTCACGTTCACAGATGCCGGCGATGACCCGGTACTGGAACCTGCGCCCGGTGAGGTGCCACTCTGGACCGACACGCGGGTTACCGCGCTATTCGACGCGGGTTCGGAACTGGAGAATCTCACCAGCCTGCTCGAGTCGAAGCTGGGTGTTAGCGTATTGCCTGCCAATCATATCGAGGAATTGGCAGACCGGCAGTGGGAGCGAGAGTGGCTGAAGGATTTTGCGCCGATGCAATTCGGTAAGCGGCTATGGGTCATCCCCGGCGATGCCACACCGCCGGATTCCAAAGCGATTAATCTTCGCCTCGATCCCGGTCTCGCTTTCGGGACCGGCACGCATTCAACCACCGCGTTGTGTCTCGAATGGTTGGATAGGATCGATGTGACAGATCTTTCCCTCCTCGACTTTGGCTGTGGCTCCGGCATCCTGAGTGTGGCTGCTGCGCGGTTGGGCGCTGGCGAAGTGATTGCCGTCGACATTGATTTGCAGGCGCTGTCGGCGACCCGGCAAAATGCAGAAAGAAATGGTGTCTCCGAAAAACTGCGAGTCTCTGAGCATTATAATGGGTCATCCGGCCCACACGATATCGTTGTCGCCAACATTCTCGCGGGCACACTTATCGATAATGTCGGCTTCATTCACAGCGTGATGAAGCCACGCGGTCAAATTGCACTGTCTGGAATCCTCACTGATCAGGTCGATGCGGTCTCAGAGACGTTTCGTCACCAGTTCATGCTCGATGAGCCGGTTTATCAGCAGGGGTGGGCACTGCTGTTGGGCACGAGAAAATAGAGATTGGGCATGTACACACAATGTCCTGAATGCCAGATTGCGTTTCAGGTGACTGCAAAAGTCTCGCAGCAGACCAGCGACAACATGCGGTGCGACAACTGTGGTCATGCATTCAACGCGCTAGAGGTTTTGTCTGAAGACATGCCCGAGCACGCATTGCCTAGTATCGACGATACAGCCGATGAACCTGCAGACCACCCGGCAAAAACCAGCCAACGCCTCCTAGAGACCCTCGACGAACTGGCTGGACCAGACGACGTGCGCATTGAGGACATCGGTACCGAGTGGCGAGTGCTGGATGATGCGGCTGCGGCCGAGGGCAGCCTATCGTCGGAGGAACTTGGCGCGAATGAAGAACCCCGCTACGACGACAACACGCCGCTACCTGACGATTCTGGCGATAACGAACGTGACGTGCCAGACGTCGTGCCACAACCACGCGAGCAGGGCTACTCATTAGAAACCGACGAATTGGAGGACCGGCGGGGCGACCTCGAACTTAGTGAGCCTGAAGACTGGACGGACATTCTCGATGAAGTGTGCAACCCGACTGTGGAATCGCTGGAAATCAAAGAGACACTCACTCCTATCCACAGCGAACTGTCAGCTATCGACGATGCGCTGACTGATGAAG
>JAQWSV010000056.1 GCA_029243005.1 Woeseiaceae bacterium | reverse complement strand
TTGCCTTCCTGGATGAGGTCGGCAAGCGGCAGTCCATAGCCCGTATAACCCTTCGCGATGTGGACGACAAATCTCAGGTGCGCCATCACAAGCTCGCGCGCGGCCTGCAGGTCCTCTTCGTCGCGGAAGCGATAGGACAGTGCCTGCTCATCTTCTTTACTCAGGACCGGGATGCTGCCAACGGCGTGAATGTATGCATCCAGGCTGCCTACCGGGCCTTGCAAGGTCAGGTCAGGGTTGATGGGTGCTACGGTTGTCGTCATGAATGGTTCACCTCTCTGGTTGACGTGCAATTTTAGCACTCCCCATCTAAGAGTGCTAACAAACGGAATTGGTTCCCTGGACCCCGGATTATAAAAACCAATAAAGACAAAAGCTTATGGGCACGAGCGGTGTGGGGATTATGTCAAAAAAACCTAGCGGGGTTCGATTCGACGCATATGGCGGGTCGCGGCTATCCAGGAGCCAATCAGGCCCAGCCCGACGCCGCAGCCGATGATCAGGAAGCTCTCCCCGATATCCAGGGCCAGGAAATCGAAAGCGCTGTCGTACAGGCCTGCAAGGCGTGAGGCGGGGTCTGCCAGCGCATAAAGTCCGTAATAGACCAAGAGCAAGGCGAGCAGCCCGCCCGTCAGGCCATACCAGAACCCCGAGTATAGAAACGGCCGCCTCACGAAGGCGTTGCTCGCACCGATGAGCTTCGTGACTTCGATTTCCTCGCGCCGGTTCTGAATTTCGAGCCGAATCGTGTTGCCAATGATGACAAGGATCGCGATACCCAGGAGCGTTGCACCCATCAGGATTGCACGCTCGAGTATTGCCAGGATCGCATGAAATCGTCGAACCCATTCCGTGTCGACCTGCACGAAGTCGGCTTCTGGAAGATTGCCGAGTTCTTCGTTCAAAAGGCCCATTGATACCTCGGTATTGCTTGCTGCCGGTCGGACAACAAGTGTGTGCGGCAACGGATTGACCTGAAGCTGATCGAGCGCTTCGCCGAATCCGGATTGTTCGCGAAATTCGGTCAGCGCAACTTCCGCCGAAACCAGTCGCACCGACTCGATGTCGGCCCGCTGGCTAATGATGTCTGCGAGCCGCGTCGTCTGTTCGAGCGAGGTGTTCGTTTTCAGGTAGACGGAGAAATCCAGTGCGTTGTCCCAGCTGGCACTGATTGATCGCGCATTTTTGACGACCACATGCATCGCGGCCGGTAGTGCCAGCGTTACTGCGATGACGAGAATCGTCATGAGGCTGGCAAACGGTTGGCGCCATATACGACCAAGCGCGGCGATCGCCGTGCTCGTATGACGCACGAACCAGCCGGACAACCGACCGGTTCTTTGCGGTGGCTGCAACGCCTCGGACGACCTCACGTCTGTCAAAGGCCGCCCTCCTGTTCCGCTTCGAGTCGTTCCATATATTCGGAAACGACGTCTTCTTCCTGTTCAATCTGCAACGCGCCCTTCTCCAGCGCGATGCGACCGCAGCCGAGCTGGTCAATCAGGGCGATGTCATGACTGGCAATAAGCAGGGTTACGCCGACCTCGTTGAAACGACGAAAGATCCGCATGACTTCCAGTGACAGGTCAGGATCCAGGTTCCCGGTAGGCTCGTCAGCAATCAGAAGCTTCGGGCGACTGACAATTGCACGAGCGATACCGACGCGTTGCTGCTCACCGGATGACAGGGTTTCCGGAAACTGCTTTTCCTTGTTTAGAAGGCTTACCTGGTCGAGCGCCGCGCGGACTTTTCGCGCCGCCTCCCTGTGCCCGATGCCGGCGATGACCAGCGGTAATGCAACATTGTCGAAGACAGGGCGGTCGTACAGAAGCTTGTGATCCTGGAAAACCATACCGATCTGTCGCCGGTAAGCCGGGATTCGTCGGCGCGTAATGTTTCTCGTGTTCACGCCATCAACGATGACCCGGCCGCTGGTGGGGCGTTCGATCAGTGCGATCAGCTTCAGGAGGGTGCTCTTGCCCGCGCCGGAGTGGCCGGTCACGAAGACCATCTCGCCGGTGTCGACGCGTAGGGTTAGCCCTCGAAGCGCATCATGTCCGCCGGGATAGAGCTTGGTGACGTCTTCGATTCTGATCAAGAGTCGCTAGTCCGCATCGTGTGAATCAGTGCCTGAAGCCCTTGCCAGCAATGCGCCGGCAAAACCCTCTGCTGCAAATGGCTGCATATCCTCCGCGCTTTCGCCGATGCCGATAAAGCGCACCGGTATTCCAAGCTTGTGTGCGATGGCGAGAAGAATACCGCCTTTGGCGGAACCGTCCAGCTTGGTAACGGTGATACCGGTTACGCCGAGCGTTTCGTGAAACTTCTCGGCCTGTATCAGCGCGTTTTGGCCCTGGCTGGCGTCCAGAACGAGCATGACTTCGTGTGGCGCATTCTCGTCATGTCGGGAGACAACCCGTTTGATCTTCACAAGCTCATCCATCAGGCCCTGCTGGTTCTGCAATCGACCCGCTGTATCTGCGATGAGGACATCAATGTTCCGGGATCGCGCGGCTTCCCAGGCGTCGAAGACCACGGCAGCCGGATCCGCCCCGGTCTGTTGCGCGATGACGGGTATATCGTTTCGTTCGCCCCAGGCCTGTAGCTGCTCGACGGCGGCGGCGCGGAATGTATCGCCCGCGGCCAGCATTACGCTTTTACCGTCATCCAGAAAGCGACGTACAAGCTTGCCGATCGTCGTGGTTTTTCCGGCGCCATTCACACCGACCATCAGGATGACAAAGGGCGTATCCAGTTCGGGCACTTTGAGTGGGTGTGCAACAGGTGCCAGCACATCTACAAGGGATTCGTGCAGGCCCTGGCGAAGCGCGTCGACATCTCTCAATTCCTTCCGGGCGAGGCGTTTTTGCAGGCTACCGACAATGCGCCCTGTCGCATCGACCCCGACGTCGGCCATCACGAGCTCTGCTTCAAGTTCTTCGAGAACGTCCTCGTCGATCTTTCCGCCCGGTGCAAGATTGGCTAGGTCATAGGTCAGCCAGCTGCCGCCCTGATTGAGGCGGGCCCGCAATCGTTTGACAAATCCGGGCTTTTTTCCGCTCCCAGTTTCGCGCTTTTTCCCAAACACAAACTTCCTTCCTGTGAGGAACCTGAAGTAATCTTGATAAAGGATCGGACCAAGGCAGGCGCTTGCGAGACAATAAACGCGGAAACCAAGGATCACCGTCAGGTCGGCTGCGTATTGTAGCGGGAAAATGGCGCAGTCGCCTTTTGCCGGTCGCGGGTGTCCCTGGGTTGCGGCCGACGCCCGAGCGGATCCGTGAAACCCTATTTAACTGGTTGGCACCGGTGATCGACGGTGCACGATGCCTCGACGTATTTGCGGGCTCAGGCGCACTGGCATTCGAGGCTGTTTCCCGGGGCGCTGCCTCGGCAGATCTCATAGAGCAGTCACCAGCCGCCGTCGCAATCCTGCGAGACAACACAAGACTTCTCGAGGCCACGGCCATTATTGTTCATCGGCAGGACGCTTACCGCTTTCTTGGTGGCCGCGACGGCAAGGCTGCATACGATATCGTCTTCCTTGACCCGCCATTTGCTGACGGCCGGCACGAGGAATTGTGTAGACTGTTGGCTGATAACGGTTGGTTGGTTCCTGCTGCGCTGGTCTACCTGGAGCTGGACCGGAAAGAAGACCTGCCGGCATTGCCCGATGGCTGGCAGGTAATAAAGGAAAAAACCGCTGGCAATGTTCGATACGCACTCATCGAAGCGGAAACCTAGAGGGAGCAGTCAATGTCAGTATCAGCCATGTATCCTGGAACGTTTGATCCGATCACGCTCGGACATGAGGACCTAGTGCGCCGCGCTTGTCGTCTCTTTGACAGGGTTGTTATCGCGATCGCCGCGAACCCGGGGAAAGAGCCGATGTTTACCCTGGAGGAGCGCGTTGAGCTGGCTAGGATTTCCCTGGCTGATCTCCAAAATGTCGAGGTGTTAGGTTACGACGGACTGACCGTGGATTTCGCGCGCGAGCACAGGCTCGGTGCCATTCTTCGCGGTCTGCGCGCGGTGTCCGACTTTGAATACGAATTTCAGCTGGCCAACATGAACCGGCACCTTGCTGCCGACGTCGAGACGGCATTTCTGACGCCAACCGAGACCTACAATTTCATCTCGTCCAGTCTCGTTCGGGAGATTTGCAGCATGGGCGGCGATATTTCCGAGTTCGTTTCGCCGGCCGTAAACGAGGCGCTGAAAAACCGCGTCAACTTGCAGGCGCCCACGCCTGTGGGCAATCACCTCTAGCGCTGACAGGACTTGCAATAAAAAGTGCTGCGTTGCCCCAGCACGATCGCACTGATCGGCGTCTCACATGTCCTACAGGGCAAACCGTCCCGATCATAGACATCGAGCTGCCGGCTGAAGTAGCCCGGCTCGCCGTCACCGCCGTGAAAGTCTCGCAAGGTCGTTCCCCCGGCATCGATGGCCCGCGCAAGAACCGATTTGATTGTGGTAACCAGTATGTCCAGCCGATGCCGGGCCACGCGCCCGGCACGTCGTCGAGGATGTATGCCGGCCCCAAAAAGGGCTTCACTGGCATAGATGTTGCCTACGCCGACCACGATTGAGGCATTCATGATGAACGGTTTGATCGACACTTTTCTGCCACGCGACGCCTGCCACAGGCAGTCGCCGTTGAATTCATCGGACAAAGGCTCGGGTCCCAAGTCTCTCAAGAGTGCGTGTTCGAATGGCTCCTCGGTCCAGAGGAGGGAGCCGAACCGCCGCGGGTCGCGGAACCGCAGCGCCTTCCCGCTGCCAAATCGAATATCGACATGATCATGTTTTCCGGCAGGTTCATCGGCGTCAATTATCCTGACGCTGCCGGACATACCGAGGTGCAACATGGCCGTGCCAGCGCTGGTTTCAAAAAGGAGGTACTTGGCCCGCCGCCGGACGGCGCGAATTCGCTGGCCTGGCAGGCAGTTGTCGATGTCCTTGGGCACCGGCCAACGGAGTCTCCTGTCGCGAACGATTACGTCGCTGACATCCTGCTCCTCAACCCACGGCGCGATGCCGCGGCGACTGGTCTCGACTTCGGG
>JAQWSV010000042.1 GCA_029243005.1 Woeseiaceae bacterium | reverse complement strand
GTTTTCCGTTCTCAATATGGTGCGCGCCATCGCTAGTTTTGTCCGAAGTATTGTTTCGTTCGAGTCATCTTATGATCGATATCTTCGGGGTGATATCTTGGCGATGAATGCAACGGAAATTCGGGGCATGAAATTATTCTTTTCGGAAAAAACCGAGTGCTTCCATTGCCACGGTGGTTTCAATTTTACGGACAGTAGCACGCATGCAGATACAACCATCGAGTCGGTGGGATTTCATAACAATGGCCTGTACAACATGGGTGAAAATGGAGGCTATCCGCCAGGCAATACCGGATTGCATGACATGACCGGCAATCGCCGCGATATGGGGCGCTTTAAGGCGCCGAGTCTGCGCAACATCGCGATGACCGCACCGTATATGCATGATGGTTCGATCGAGACGCTGGAAGGTGTCCTGGATCACTATTTGGCTGGCGGTCGCGTGATTAAGGAGGGGCCCTACGCCGGCGATGGGAGTCGCAATCCCTACAAGTCGATCTTCGTTCGTGAATTCGAGTTGGAGGAGAGTGAGCGTGAAGATTTACTCGCGTTCTTGGGTGCTTTGACCGATACATCCGTCATGACGGATATTTCATTTTCGAATCCATTCATCGCGGGAGGGGAGTAGGATTGCTAATGGTTATTGTCTTCTGGAAACGTCAGTGAGTATTAGTGAATTGATAAATCAACCTAAGATTTAACATAATATACATTATGCGCATATATTGAGTATAGTGAGCGGCTCCCAGCCCATAGATCGGTTTGCAAGCGCCTCCGAATGAACCAGATGGATAAAGCGACAATAACGATATTGCTATGCACTTTTGTTGGCATCAGTCCTGGTATCGCCAATCAGGATACGTTTGATACGCGCCCCGAACGAGTGCTCGAGCCACACGACTTTGATGTTGAGCACTATCGAATAGCCCTGACTATTGAGGGCGACACGCAGTCATTCACCGGTGAAACCCACGTTTCCTTTTCTTCATTGGTGGACGATCTCGATTCGGTGATGCTAAACACCGTGAATTTCATAGTCAGCGGAGTCATCGATGACCGAGGTAATAGCCTCGAATTCACCCAGGACGATGTCTCACTAACGATAGCCTTGCATCGTTCGCTGGAGAAATACGAGGTTGACACCCTTGTGATCGAATACGCCGCAACTAGGATCGGCATTGACAAGACTGTTGGACTGGACTTCCGGTTAGAAACTGAAACAAACCCGCAACTTGCCAACTCACTCAACTGGCCTATCGGCGCGCGCTACTGGTTTCCATCTTTTGATCATCCTAGCGATTGGGCATCTCACGAAACAATCATCACGACACGGAGTATGAATCGTGTGGTGGCCAATGGCTCGCTGGTCAGTGACTTTGTGGACACCGAGTCGGATCTGCGTACGGTTCATTGGCGCCAGGCGAAACCACAACCGACCTATCTCTATTCGTTTGCAGCTGGACCTTACACCATTCTCAAAGACCAGCATGGCGAATTGCCGTTGCACTACTGGGTTTATCCTGGAGACGAAACTGTCGGAAAGCAGGCGTTTGCAAGAACTTCGGAGATCATTGGCTACTACGAAGATCTGTATGGCACCGAGTTTCCCTGGGTGAAGTACGACCAGATTATCGTTCCAGGTATGCCTGGTGGCGCCGAAAGCACGTCGGCGACGCTGCTGACTCGAAATGTCATCCAACAAGAACGCGACGGCAATAATGGCGCGAATGACTGGTTGCTTGCCCATGAAATTGCCCATCAGTGGTGGGGAAATATGATCGGTTTTCGCGACTGGACGCATGCTTGGATATCGGAGAGCTTTGCATCAGACGGTGAATACCTGTTCATTCTGAACGATGGTGGCGTCGAGGCAGGTGCGCTCTACCTTCTCTCCTACAAGGACAGCTATTTCAAGGAAGCGCACGAAAAATATATCCGGCCAATTGTTACGAACAAGTGGGACAAGCCGAACGACATGTTCGATCGTCATGGCTACGAGAAAGGCGCCGTTGTTCTCAACATGTTTCGGGAAATGATCGGCGCTGGCACCTACAACCGGATTTTGAACAGATTCATTGCCGAACACGCTTACAGCAACGTCACAACGGACGATTTTCTCGAGATGGTCAAGGAAGTCACCGGGCTAGACTATTTCTGGTTTTTTGATCAATGGCTCTTTCGTCCCGGGCACCCGGTTCTTGATGTTTCCTACGTTTGGGATGCACAGGACAAGGTGCTCACTCTGACGGTCACACAGATCCAGGATACGGGCGCGGGTGTGCCAATCTATCGCTTGCCGCTGAATTTGGGAATCACAACCAGGAAAGGGGGGAAGGTTGAAAGCGTCTGGTTAACGGAGCAATCGCAATCTTTTGCATTCGATGTCACAGAGCAGCCGCTGCTGGTTCGTTTTGATGAAGGTGACATCCTTCTCAAAGAATGGATCTTGAGGAAATCTGTCCCAGAGCTTCTGTATCAGTTAAACAATGACAACGTGATTGGACGTCTATGGGCGATTGATGAGCTGGAGAATCACACCGCCAACTCATCTGTTCGATCAGCGCTTGAGGACATCGCAGACCGCGACGCGGTTGAGGTCGTGCGTAAAGCAGCGCTTGAGGTGTTGGCGGCAGGCTAGTCGAACTCTGCCGGCCGCTCCTGCACGATGCCGTCCTCGCGAATGATTCGCTCGATATCGTCCATTTCAACGGGCAGATTTGCTGAGAGTTTCTCAACACCGTCTGCAGTGACCACGACTATATCCTCCATACGGATATAGAGTTCTTCGGACCGCACCCAGATCATCGGGTCGATCGAGAAAACCATGCCGGGCTTCAGCGGTTTGCCCCAAAGCTCGCCGACCTCATGGACCGACATACCGACCGGATGCTGGAAGTGGCCATAAAAGTCGAGCGCTTCCTCGCAAGCCTGCCGATAAATTTCCTTGGAGAAGGACATGCTGTCCAATATCGGGCGCATGTCCCCTGTCACCTCTTCCATCAATGCTCTCGGAGTTATGCCTGGCCGAATTCGGCGCATGAATGCCTTGTGAAATTCAATGACGAAACCGTAAAGGTCACGCTGATCTTTAGAATAGGTGCTGTTTACCGGCCACATACGAGTTAGATCTGACGTGT
>JAQWSV010000015.1 GCA_029243005.1 Woeseiaceae bacterium | reverse complement strand
ATGGCGCCGACGGTGGCCCACATGAACCCGCCCGCTACGCCGCCAACAACGGCCGATTTCAAGTTCACGCGGGTATTCGGCATGAACACGTACAGGAATGTAAATACACCGGAAATCAGCAGGTAGGGAACCAACTTGCCGGCGATGACGAACAGGGGGCCGAGCGCTTTATTGGTCAGGACCCACTGGACAACGGCGTTGCTTTGAATGGTGGTCAGCATGCCGATTGCCGCTACCATCAGGAGCGGTCCGACCAAGAGGACGACCAGGTACTCGGTGAAGCGTCGGGAGAAGCTTCGCGTCCTCGAGACGTACCAGGTGTAGTTAAAGCTCTCTTCGATTTTCTGAACGGTGCTGATGGCCGTCCAGATGAAGAATGCGAGACCCGCGCCGCCCAGTACAGAACCTCGCACATTGTCGACCAGCGTGAGCAGGGTGTTGGCGATGCGTTCGCCTTGTTCGCCCAGCTGCGAAACCAGGACTTCCTTGAGGTAGGGCTCGAGCTCGTTGAAAACACCGAAGCCCTTCAAAATCGCAAAACTGAATGCCAGCAACGGCACGACGGACAGTAGCGTCGTGTACACGAGGCTCATGGCCCGCATCGTGAGCTGCCCGGAGAAAAAATCGCGCACCATCGCGTAAAGGAAACGCAGGACGACAGCGACGATCCGGCCGGGAACGCTAGCTTTGGTCAGCCGGTTACCCCAGATGAGGCGTTGTATCGTGTCGTTCAGGTTAGCGATCAATGAGACTTCAGCCCGCTGGAACCGATCGCTCATTGTACACGCGGCCTAACGAGTCAAAACTTGCATTGCTTCACGATATTTTTCGCCCGTGCGCTTGAGAACATCCGTCGGAAGTGCAGGCCCCGGTGGTGTCTGGTCCCAGTCCAGGGTGTCGAGGTAATCGCGCACAAACTGCTTGTCGTAACTGGGAGGGCTGATACCCGTCCGGTATTCGGCTGACGGCCAGAAGCGTGAGGAGTCGGGCGTCAGCATCTCGTCGATGATGTAGAGATTGCCTGCGTTGTCCTGACCGAATTCAAATTTGGTATCGGCAATGATGATGCCACAGTCTAGCGCGTAGGCTGCAGCCCGCTCGTATATGGCGATGGTTAGGCCGCGAACGCGGGCAGCCAGTTTGGCGCCAATCATCGACTCGGTCTTCTCATAGCTGATGTTTTCATCGTGATCGCCGGCTTCGGCTTTGGTCGCAGGCGTGAACAG
The DNA here is from genome assembly GCA_029243005.1 of Woeseiaceae bacterium. GTDB lineage: Bacteria > Pseudomonadota > Gammaproteobacteria > Steroidobacterales > Woeseiaceae > SZUA-117. The sequence goes on along the minus strand of JAQWSV010000015.1, from coordinate 2,712 downwards.
GGTTTCCGGCAGCCGAGCAGCCTGTTCGAGGCCCTCCGGCAGGGGAATACCGCAAACGGCGCCGGTCTCCAAGTAGTCGCGCCAACCTGAGCCAATCAGGTAGCCGCGGGCCACCGCTTCAATCGGCAATGGTTGCAGGCGTTTGACGATGATCGATCGATACTCGAGCGTCCGAATCAGCGCCTCGTCGTCAATGACAGACGACAGCGGTTTGTGCGTCAAATGATTCGGCACCAGGTCAGCCATCATGCCGAACCAGAAGTTGGACAGTTCCGTCAGTATGCGACCCTTGTCAGGTACCGGGTCCGGCATCACGACGTCGTATGCAGAGAGTCGATCCGTTGTCACGATGAGCAGGTGATCGTCATCAACGGCATATATGTCACGCACTTTGCCGCGAGCAATTGGTGTCAGTCCGGGAATCTCGGACTCAAAAAGGGCTTCAGCGGTGTTCATTGGTATAGGCTTGCTCTTGTCTGCGGCAGATGATCTCCCTATCGGCTTGCGGCTGCAAGTAAGGTTTTGGGAATCGTCTGCAACTGCATTAGCATTGTCGAATGACGCGATTGGCAGGCAGCGGAGACATTCGGAATGACCTATTGGGGTAAGGTTGTCGGCACCCTTGCAGGAATTGCGACCGGCCGGCCGCTACTCGCATTGTTTGGGCTCATCCTAGGGCATCAGTTCGATCGAGGATTTGCCGACAAATTCACCAAATTCGGTCCGGATGTTTCGAATCAGCGGCTCGAACGGGTGTCGCCGGTTTTCGTGCGCATCTTGTTCGAGACAATGGGACACATCGCCAAATCGGACGGCCGTGTATCCGAGGACGAGATTCGTGCGGCGCGGGCACTGATGCATCGGCTGGGCCTGGGCCCGGTCGAAATCCGTAAAGCGATCCGGTGGTTTGAGTCGGGCAAGCAGCCTGACTATCCGTTGCAGGCTCGAATGCGCGAGCTTAAGGGACAGGTTGCGCGCAAACAGGATGCGCGCGGACTGTTCTTGCGCCTGCTCATGGAAGTGGCGCTGGCAAACAGCACCGTTCACCCCAGCGAGCGGGCGATTCTCTGGATTGTCTGTACGGAACTTGATGTGGGTCGGGTTGAGCTCGCGCAACTGGAGGCGATGCTGCGTGCCCAGCGGGGGTTCCGCCGGTCAGCGGCGGGCAGCGTCGATACTCAACGGGTCGATGCGGCGTACCGGACGCTCGGTGTCGATCGTTCTTCGTCCAACGACGAGATCAAGAAGGCGTATCGGCGCCTGATCAACAAAAGTCACCCGGATAAACTCGCCGGCGGCGAACATGATGCTGCCGCTGTTTCCGAAGCGGGGCGACGTACGCGTGAAGTCCGTCGGGCTTATGAATTGCTAAAAACGCGGAGAAGCATTCGTTAGTGGTACAGTTGTTGCGCCAAGAAAAGATAAGGATTGCTCGTGGAACCCCTGATAGCCCCCTCCATCCTTTCTGCAGACTTCGCCCGGCTGGGCGATGACGTTCGCGCTGTCCTCGGTGCTGGTGCTGACATCGTCCATTTCGACGTGATGGACAATCACTTCGTCCCCAACCTGACGATCGGGCCACTGATATGTGAGGCACTGCGCAACTACGGTATCGACGCGCCCATCGATGTACATTTAATGGTTGAACCTGTCGATCGGATCATCCCGGACTTCGCGAGGGCAGGGGCCTCCTACATCACGTTCCATCCCGAAGCGAGCACGCATGTGCATCGTACGCTCGGCCTGATCCACGACCAGGGTTGTAAAGCGGGCCTCGTTTTTAATCCTGCGACACCGCTGACCTGGCTTGAGCATGTCATAGACGATCTCGATATGGTATTACTGATGTCAGTCAATCCGGGGTTTGGTGGTCAGAAGTTCATCGACTCCAGCCTCGCGAAACTGCGTGAGGCGCGGCAGATCATTGACCGATCTGGCCGGGAAATCCGGCTGGAGATCGATGGTGGTGTGAAGGTTGGCAACATTCGGGAAATCGCTGCTGCCGGTGCGGATACGTTCGTGGCAGGCTCAGCGATATTCGGCAGCGACGACTACGCTGCTACTATCGCGGAAATGAAGGCGGAAATTGCTGCGGCTTCTTAGGCGCTCATGCCGGCGAGTGATCGCTCAGCAGGCCGGGCTCCGAATCCGTCCGAACAATACGAATCGTGGCCGATCGAGCGGTGTGGATTGATCTATAGTCGTGACGCGGAAAAAGACTAGAATTTACGGTTTGGCCTCGCGCCGTAAACGACAATCGTCTTACCGCTCGCCGATACGAGGCCTTGTTCCTCGAGGACCTTCAGAACCCTGCCGGCCATCTCCCTGGAACAACCGACTAGGCGGCTTAGTTCCTGGCGGCTCACCTTGATCTGCATACCGTCCGGGTGGGTCATGGCATCCGGCTCGTTGCACAGATCCATGATGGCGTGAGCGACACGTCCCGTCACGTCGACGAAAGCGAGGTCACCCAGTTTGCGGTTGGTTCGGTCCAGTCGCGTGGCAAGCTGCGTGGCCAGTTCAAAAACCAGGCCGGGGCTTTCGCTGGCGATCTGGCGAAAACGGGGATATGTCATTTCCGCGATCTCGCACTCGGTTCGAGTGCGTACCCAGGCACTGCGGGTGGGTTGTTCATAGAATAATCCCATCTCGCCAAAGAACTGGCCTTTGTTGAGATAGGAGAGCACCATTTCGTTGCCGTCCTCGTCTTCG
>JAQWSV010000002.1 GCA_029243005.1 Woeseiaceae bacterium | reverse complement strand
CGTCGGTGGTTATGCACGTTGCCATCACCCATCGGCGAACCCCAAATAATCAGGGTCTGTGCAAGCAGGTTCTCGTCGCCGTCCACCGTGCTCTCAAGGCGATCGAGGAAATACGCATTTTGCGCCATCCGGTATTTGCAGATCGTATTCCATTCCTTGATCGACTCTACGCTATCACCGTGATGTGAGGCGGGGTGATAGCCCTTTGTGGATCCGCTCTCCGGCAGAATGCGGTTGGATGCGTCTCGCCCGAGTTTGAAGGAAACAACACGCGTCATATCCATCTGCAGTGCCAGTACCTGCAGGTCATACATCAGTTTCACATGCTCGGAGAATGAATCCGGCACGCCCGGCGGCGCACCAGGGATTTCACGCTCATGGCCTTGGCTGTTGGAATTTTCGACGAGCTGAATGCGGCGCTCGATTTCTCGTACGTTGTCGAGATAGCGATCCATCCGATAGACATCAGCCGCGCCAACCTCCCGTTTCATGCGGGCGACATCGTCAGCAACCCAGTCAAGAATACTTGCATGCATTTCCCGGCGCTTTTCCCGCTCACGTTCGGTTCCGCCAGCCCCGAACAGCATGTCGAACGCCGTACGCGGGTTGCGAATCATCGGTAATGGCTCGGTCGGCGATGCCCAGCTGATTGAATCTGTGTAGGCGCAGGAGTAGTTGTACCCACAACCACCCCCCTTGTCCGTCGGTTCAATGCCGAGTTGCATGGACGGCATCAGGGTTTCCTGGCCAAAAGCAGCAGCATGCAACTGGTCAAGCGATGCCCCACAATGAATATCTGACGCCTGTGTCTGTTTGGGATGCGATTGCGTCAGGAAGGTTGCCGACGAACGGAAATGATCGGCGCCAACCTCACTTGGATGATGCGCCTCGGCCATTCGTACGTCTGTATTCGAGACGATGGTCATTGTATCCTGCCAAGGCTCAAGCACTTTGAGCGTGTTGTCTGGTGACAGCCCGAAGCCCCGACCGGTCTTCGCGGGCGCAAACAGGTTCTGTTCGATTCCCCACTTCGTACAACCAGGGAGTCCGTGCACTTCCTCGATACAGACGAGACGGGTACGGGCTGACGTATCCGACGATGCGAATGCGGGCAACATCGCATCGAGCATTGGCAGGGCCACGCTGGCGCCGGCACCGCGTAGGAAGGTCCTTCGGTTCAGTTTTCTTCGGGAAACGTAAGGCATGTCAAACTCCTAATTAGTCTGTCGTCACATCGGGCATCGACTGCGTCGGCGAAATGACCGCATCTTTCATTCGAAACTGGTCGCTCATAATGACCCCAATGATCAGTTCAGACATTCGATAATCCTCAGACCCCGCGTCGGACACGATTTGTCGTACGGTCGGCATGTCCAGAGGCTCTACTCGACGACCCAACGCGTATGCCATCAGGTTGGCCGTGAACTCCCGCACAAGCGGAACCGGCCGTTTTAGTAATGCCGCAGACAACTCGGCAGGTGTTTGGATCGGTGTGCCATCATAAAATATCGCTCGTGTATCCAGCGGTACGTCGTTTTCCCGAATACGCCACTGCCCGGTAACATCAAAGTTGTCCAGAGCAAGGCCGATCGGGTCCATTACTTTGTGGCAAGCCGCACAGGTAGGATTTGCACTATGCATTTCCAGGCGCTTGCGGGTCGTTAGTGTTTCTCCGTCATTACCCTCCGCGGTCTCTTCAAGGTCTGGAATACCGGGCGGTGGTGGCGGTGGCGACGTGCCAAGCAAAACTTCAACAACCCACTTGCCGCGCAACACCGGGGAGGTACGATTACCCAGCGATGTCTGCGTCAGGATGCTGCCGTGCCCTAGAATGCCACGCCGCTGATCATCGGGATACATGACTTTGCGGAATCGGGCACCGTCAACATCCTCAATTCCGTAGTGTCTGGCGAGCCGTTCATTCATGAAACTATAGTCCGCGGAATACAGTTCCAGCATCGGCCGGTCCGCTTTGACGAGATGATCGAAAAAGATTTCGGTCTCACGACGCATGGCATCACTGAGCTGACGGGTGTAATGGGGATACCAGTATTCGTCTGGCTCAACGTTGCCGAGATCCTGCAAACGGAGCCACAGTGACGCAAATCTTGTTGCGAGCGCCTCTGACTCTGGAGCGGCCAACAAGCGTTCTGCCTGTGCCCGCAACGTTCGCGTCCGGGTCAGACGACCGGACTCCGCGAGAGCCAGCAGTTCCGAATCGGGATTGGTCCCCCAGAGAAAAAATGACAGGCGATTGGCAAGGTCGACGCCCGCTAGGCGATAGGAATCCCCTGGCTTAACGCCTTTCGGTTCTCGCTCGACCCGAAAAAGGAATCGCGGGCTGGCCAACGTCGCTTCCAGTGCGGCGCGAATGCCAAGCTCGAAGCCACCCTCCTCTCGGCCAAGCGAATAAAAGCGCATCAATTCCTGTAACTGGACGGCATCAATGCTTTCGCCAAATGCCTGGCTCGCAAGCCGCGCCACAATCTCCTCGGCACAGGGCAGCTCTTCATCCGGACCGGTTGGCCTGCAAGAAAATATCTGCTGCCGTGACCGGGTTTCTGACACGCCAAGGACGTTGTAAGGGCCTTCAATCGTCAGGTGCATTAGGTTCGGTGGTGACGTGGTTCCATAGGACGTCTCCGTACCCGTTAGCGAACGCAGGTTTGGCTTCAGCAGATCTTCGTAGGGGCCATCCATCTTGCGGATAAACGCTGCGGTGACCCGGTGCTGCCCTGCCTTGACAAAAACCGGCTCTGTCTCGACCGGGAAATCCTTTAGTCCTTGGTAGTCGATATCGCCGCCGTAGCGAACCAGGGCCACGCGCTCACGATTGACTGACACGTCAATATCGTCGTATCGCTCTCCCCAACCCGACATGAATCGCATCGCGAAGGTGTATTCGCCGTCGGCGGGAAAAGTATGCAGCGCGCTGATGCCACCGCGCGTGCCGTAGGGTGCCCCCTCGACACGCTCCCATTGATGTTGTGACAAGCCCGGCGGATTCGAGTAGGTCATTGCAACCGGTGGCGCATCTTCATTACCCACAGCACGGCGGGCAATATCGCTCGCTGCTGTCAGGTAAGCGATCATCAATGTTGCAGACATCTCCTGGGCATCCGCAATATTGTCGAAACTGGCACTGATACGATCCTCTGGAAGCCACTCCGCGGGATCGATAGTTAATCCGAGGAGGTCTTGGATAAGGCGGGCGTATTCAGCTCGGTTGACGCGCTGGAACGGGCGCGTGCCCGCCCAGTTATGTTGAGCTGCGTGGCGATCTAGAGCCTGTTCCAGCGTCGCCGCGAGCCGGTCAATTTCCGCCTGATTCCGGGTCATCTCACGCGGCGGCATCTGGCCGGCTCGCAACTTTCGAATGATCTTCTCGGCAACAGCCAGATCGGATATAGGCTGCTCGGCGTCGAAACCTGTCAGATTGAGGCCTGCCTGCAAGGTGTATTCGTTATGGCAGGCAATGCAATTAGTACGCAGGAGATGATTCGGGTCCTGGCCAAAAGCCGCAGTTGCCGCAAGAAACGCGACACAAGTGAAAATCGTCGATGTTATATCTGGCAATCGCACGCCTTAACCCCCCAGGACGATCTACCGCTCTGAATCTTATCGCAATATTACCCCGATTTCGGCGTTCAGGCGTCGAGATACCCCGCCTCGATCAGGTCACCCGTCGTTCGTTCTATCGCTGTACGCAGGCTGGCAACGACGTGATCAACATCCTCCTTCGTCATCGTCAATGACGGCGACAGGATATTGAGATCTGCTGCTGGTCGGACAATAACTCCAAGGGTCTCACAGTGATCGGCGATGCGTTTGCCGATATCGACCTCAGGTGAAAAGAACTCGCGCGTTTCTTTATTCATCACGTTGACCACACACATCATGAACAGCCTGCCGCGAATGTCCCCTACGATTCGCAAGTCAAGCAGTGTTTTCAATTGCGCTTCGAAATACTCACCAACCTCGCGCACATTGTCGAAAATCTTTTCCCGCTGGAGGATTTCAATGTTCTTAAGCGCGGCTGCACAACAAACCGGGTGACCCGAATAGGTATTGCCCGCGGTAAACCATCGATCTGCGTCATTACCCAACACCTCGTACATACGATCCGAAAAGATGACCGCACCGAGAGGCAGGTAAGCCGACGTCAGCCCCTTCGCACATGTGATGATATCGGGCTCAATATCGAACATATCTTTCGAGACAAACCAGTGCCCCAGTCGACCAAAGCCGGTAACAACTTCGTCAGCCAGGTAAATGATGTCGTGTTCCTGGCAGAGCTCCCAGGTTCTGCGGTTATAGCCATCCGGCGGCACGATGACGCCGCCGGAACCAAGAAAAGGTTCCGCAAAGAAAGCCGCGATATTTTCCGCGCCCAGCTCACCGATCTTCCGGGCCATCTCGTCAATCAGGTAATCGCAGAATCCGGCCTCATCCATACCCTCCGGTGCACGATAGAAATTCGGGCTCGTCAGGTGATGAATCGTGTCCTCGATGTACTCGAAGTCCGGCATACGATCGCCAGCCTTGCCAGATAAAGAGGCAGCCAGGTAGGTTGTTCCATGATACGCGTCATGACGGCAGAGAATGTGCCGTTTTTGTTTTTTCCCTCGCGCGCCATGGTACATCTGAATAAGCCGAAAAGCCGCATCGTTAGCCGTCGAGCCACCGCAGGTAAAGAAAACATGATTTAGGTCGCCAGGGGCAAGCCCTGCGAGTTTTGCAGAAAGCCGGGCAGCCGGTCCATTCGACATGTCCGTAAATGGGTTTGCGTAGGCAAGCTGCAATACTTGGTCAGCAATCGCATCGGCCATTTCCTGACGTCCAAGACCGATGTTCGTACACCACATGCCGCCCACGGCGTCGAAATACCGTTTGCCATCAATATCGGTCAGGTACGCACCGCGTCCTTCGTCCATGATTAATGCGCCATGCTCGTCATAACTCACGAAGTTATGAAACGGGTGAACATGGTGTCGCCGGTCCTGCTCCCAAACTTCTGATCCGCTGTTTTTTCGCTTGGTTTTGCCAGCAGGCTTGGTCATCAATAACTCCGTTTACATGACATTTCCAGTATCGCATTGTAACGCATGACGGATCAGACCTGTTGCACGGACTGATCGACAACGATTAGGCTCAATGCCGATGAATAAAGACAAACCTGAAGTTTTGATCGTGACGCCAATGGCGGACGAATTTCTGACAGAAGTCGAACGCCTCTCGGCGGTGCCGATACCGGTGGTCGCCTGCCGGAATAGGGAGGAACTGCTCGGCGCCTATCGCGGACACCGTATCCTGTTCGGCAATCCCGGCATTATCGCCCCGCTAATAGATCAGCTGAACGATATCGAATGGATTCAATCGTCCTGGGCCGGCGTGACTCCCTTAATCGATTCCGCTCGGCGTGATTACATTCTTACTGGCGTCAAGGACGTCTTCGGACCCCAAATGTCGGAGTTCACGCTGGGCTACCTACTCTCGCATGAATTGAGGATTGCCGAACGCAGCCGGCAACAAGCACAGCGAGCCTGGTATCGCGAACATTCGGGCGTACTGGAGGACAAGACAATCGGCGTAATGGGGACCGGTTCCATCGGCAGCCACATTGGGAGGACGGCTCGGTGTTTCAATATGCAGGTGATTGGTTTGAGCCGAAGCGGCAAGGCCGTCGAAGGCTTTGATCGTGTATTCAGCCTCACGCAACTCGAAGACTTTTTGCAGGACTGCCAGTATCTCGTCTCGACGCTACCACAAACACCAGAAACTAATCAGCTGCTGAACGAGCAATCCATCGCACAGCTTCCGGAAGGCGCCTATTTCATCAATGTTGGCAGGAGCAATGTCATTGATGACGCGGCACTCATCAATGCGCTAACCGGTGGCCATCTCGCCGGCGCTGTACTCGATGTATTTGACGAAGAACCTTTACCACCGGATGACCCGCTTTGGACCACCAGGAACCTGCAAATTACGGCGCACATTTCCGCAATCAGCCATCCACTGCTGATCGTCCCAATTTTCGTAGAGAATTATCAGCGCTACCTAGACGAACAACCGCTAACCCATCAGATCGATTTCGATGCTGGTTACTAAATCCGCGGCACCGTGGCCAATTCGCCGGACTATTTCGAAAAAGCTTGGTAAAAAAAGGGCATCACAATGATCATATCGAGGGTACTTGCGCTCGTTTCTCTCATCATCAGTCTCCTCTTTCTGGTGTCGCAAAACATACTGGCTGCTGATAACGAGATACGGCTGACTTTTCTCGGTACCGGTGCTCCGCGGCCGTCCCACGATCGATATGGACCAGCCATTCTGGTCGAAGCTGGCGAGTACAAGATCATGGTCGATGCGGGTCCCGGCATGAGGGAACGTCTGTTCCAGGCTGGTGGATTCGAACTCCTGACGGCGGTCGATCATATTTTGATTACCCAC
>JAQWSV010000323.1 GCA_029243005.1 Woeseiaceae bacterium | reverse complement strand
ATTCATGCTTCTGACCTAAAGTTAATCTGGCTACGTAAAACAGCCCACCTCAACTCGGTCCTCCGACTATAAAGTGGCCACTCGCTGCCTGATTCGACTTTTAAATGCCTGATCTAGTTATCGAAACCAGGTTAGGCGTTTACGGTTTACTCACAGTTCTACTCACGATTATCGGCCTCTTTATCTGGCGCATATACACCTGAGACAGTCGTCACCATACGGTTCCCTAAGTCACCCTAAATATAGCTACCAAGAAGGGGGCTGAGTGAATATAGCCCCTTTAAGTCTGTGACATGAAATTGGTAGCCTGAGACGTTCATGGCACCGTCCTCTGTGTTCATGATTAACATCAATTTCCTAAAAGAACGAGAATCTTGCCTTTAATTATGAGTGGCACCATAGGCGGTACCATGCGGTGAGAAAATATCTATATTTCGCACGTAACTCGTTGAACAATAAGTATAAGAGTTTTTTCAACGGACTTAATATCCGTACACAGATATCGCGGATCTACCTCGTTAAACGTCGTTTGCACTATCAACGGCACGCCGCGTAACATGACCATGAGGAACCAAACTCTCTATTAGTAAATTGCTAACTCTGCTCCATTCGTTTGACGACGGACATCAACAGGCGACAACAAGACTAAGAAATTACCTGAGGTTTCTGCATGACTCGTATGACCCCCAGTGAAGCATTCGTCGAAACGATGGCGGCCCACGGCGTAACCGATATTTTCGGCATCATGGGTTCAGCCTTCATGGATGCCATGGATATCTTCGAGCCTGCCGGCATTCGATTCATTCCGGTTGTTCACGAACAGGGCGCTGCTCACATGGCCGATGGCTATTCGCGTGTCAGCGGCAGGCAGGGTGTCTGTACCGGGCAGAATGGTCCCGGGATCAGCAATTGTGTAACCGGTATAGCTGCAGCGTACTGGGCGCACTCCCCAGTGGTCATTGTGACGCCGGAAACTGGAACGATGGGTATCGGTCTTGGTGGATTCCAGGAATGTAACCAGCTACCGATGTTCCAGGAATTCACCAAGTACCAGGCACACCTGAATAATCCGGCCAGGATGGCTGAATACACCGGTCGTTGTTTCGACCGGGCACTGTCCGAGATGGGTCCGACGCAGCTGAACATTCCGCGCGATCTTTTTTATGGCGACATCGACGTTGATATCCCACAACCGTCAGTCCTGGACCGCGGACCGGGCGGCGAGCGCACGCTTGCCGATGCTGCGGAATTGATGTCTCAGGCGAAATTTCCGGTCATCGTATCGGGTGGCGGAGTGGTCAATGCAGATGCCGTCGCAGAGTGCATCGCATTAGCGGAAAGACTCGGTGCTCCCGTCGTCAACAGCTACCTACACAATGATTCGTTTCCGGGAAGCCATCGGCTCTGGTGTGGTCCGCTGGGTTACCAGGGATCCAAGGCCGGGATGAAGCTGATAAGCCGCGCCGACGTTGTGCTAGCGCTTGGCACTCGTCTCGGTCCATTCGGGACGTTGCCACAGCACGGGCTCGATTACTGGCCGGAAAATGCCAAGATCATTCAGGTAGACGCTGACCACAAGATGCTGGGCCTTGTGAAGAAGATATCAGTTGGTATCTGCGGCGACGCTGGTGCGGCTGCGACGTCACTATTGCAGCGCCTCGACGGCAAAACACTCACTTGCGATGACAACAGGGAACAGCGCGCCGCCGAAATCAGCAACGAAAAGGCGAGCTGGGAACAAGAGCTCAACGAATGGATCCACGAGCGCGATGACTTCAGTCTCGAGGCCATCGAGCGTGCGGGCGACCAGTTGCTGCATCCGCGCCGGGTATTACGGGAGCTGGAAAAGGCAATGCCGGACAACCCGATGGTGTCTACGGATATTGGTAACATCAATTCGGTGGCGAACAGCTATCTGCGATTCGAAAATCCGCGCAGTTTCTTTGCCGCCATGAGTTTCGGCAATTGCGGTTACGCGTTCCCGACCATTATTGGCGCCAAAGTCGCGGCGCCGGACCGACCTGCCATCTCCTATGCCGGCGACGGTGCCTGGGGGATGAGTATGGGCGAGACGATGACCTGCGTACGCGAAAACATCCCAGTTACTGCAGTGGTGTTCAACAACGGTCAGTGGGGCGCTGAGAAGAAAAACCAGGTGGACTTTTATGATCGCCGGTTCGTTGCCGGGGAGCTCGATAACCAGAGCTTTGCTGGCATTGCCACGGCCATGGGCGCCGAAGGCATTGTTGTCGATAAGCTGGGCGATGTCGGTTCGGCATTCAAGGATGCCGTGGACACCCAGATGAAAGACGGCAAGACCACTGTTGTTGAAATCATGTGTACGCAGGAACTGGGCGACCCGTTCCGTCGCGACGCCCTGTCGAAACCGGTGCGGCACCTCGACAAGTATAAACAGTATGTTTGAACGAACGCGGTGACGGGCCCGACGATACTTACCGTCAATGGCGGCTCATCGAGCCTGAAGTGCGGGCTATTCGAAGCCGGCGATTCACCTGTGCTGATTCGCGCATTCAATATCAGTCGCACGCGTCTGGATGACAGGCTTGGCCAGGTACTGGATGAGATCAGCAGCGATGGTTTAATTGACGAGCTGCGGGCAATCGGGCATCGCGTCGTTCATGGCGGCGATCTCTTTG
>JAQWSV010000317.1 GCA_029243005.1 Woeseiaceae bacterium | reverse complement strand
GTGTCTGTGACGACCATTTCGTCGAGATCAGAATCGGTGATTCGTGACACCGCCGGTCCAGACAACACCGGGTGCGTGATGTAGGCAGCAACACTTGCCGCGCCATGGGCTTTCAATGCACTGGCTGCGTGGCAGAGTGTGCCAGCGGTATCGACCATGTCGTCGATCATGACGCAGTTTTTATTTCCGACCTCACCGATGATGTTCATCACTTCCGACTGATTCGCGCGTGCGCGACGTTTGTCGATGATGACGAGATCAGAATCACCCAGACGTTTGGCAAGCGCCCTAGCGCGCACCACGCCGCCGACATCTGGCGATACGACCACCATATCGTCATATTTCTGTTTCCAGACATCACCCAGAAGAATGGGAGAGGCGTATACATTATCTACCGCAATATCGAAAAAGCCCTGAATCTGGTCGGCATGCAAATCCACTGTCAGGACCCGGTCTACGCCAGCGACACCGATCAGCTTGGCAACCAGCTTAGCGGTAATCGGGACACGGGAGGCTCGTGGACGACGATCCTGGCGGGCAAAACCGAAGTACGGAATAACCGCCGTGATCCTGGACGCCGATGCGCGCCTGGCGGCATCAACCATGACCAAGAGTTCCATCAGGTTATCGGAAGCCGGTGGACAGGTGGGTTGAACTATGAAGGCTTCCCGTCCGCGAATATTCTCGAGGATTTCGACGTTGATCTCGCCATCGCTGAAGCGGCCAACTTGGGCCTTTGCCAATGGGACATGCAGAACACGGGCAATGTCCTGCGCAAGCTGCGGATGCGCGTTGCCCGAAAAAATAGCCATTGTTGACGGATCCACGGCGTCATCTCCCCTTTTTGTTTTACTTGTTGTTAGTTATGTTGCTGGCCTTGGAAGGCGGAAGTGGCTGGGGTGGCAGGATTCGAACCTGCGCATGACGGGATCAAAACCCGTTGCCTTACCACTTGGCTACACCCCATTAATCCTCAATCTCATCATGCTTTAGCGCGCCGTGGTGCGCCTCCCCGTGCGCGCAATTGTGCGGCGGACCCCACAAGCTGTCAATTGTGCGATCCGAAGTCTCACTACCTTATCTGAAGGCCCATTCGTCGATAACAAGTCGGACGCGAATATCGCCGGAAACTACGGTCAGGCGTCGCGGCATGGCCTGGCCACCGCCGTCTGCGTACTGCCCGATCGTCACTGCCCATTGTCCCTGGCGCAGATTACTCATCTGCCCGTCATCATTGAATTCGACATTTGATGGCAGCGATGGATCCGGTATGCCCAGCGCCCAGAATCGCAGGCTGATCAGCGGAATCGTCCAGCCATAGCGAGCCTTGAGATCCACCTCGACGTCGTCGAGCTCGGTGACGACACCGTCTCTGTCTGTCAAGGTCACCTCCCGACCATCCCCGTTTACAAAAACGGTGCCTACGCCGATGGGTCCGCTCAGGCGGGCTCGATAAACGATGCCGTCCTGGCGCCACCAGATCTTGCCGTTGAATCCCTCGTCCCCGATTCGCACGCCGATCCGTCCTGAAAAATCCCATATATCGGTTTGCTCGAGAACGGACTTACGGGTCTCCCACAGGCCCAGGTCAGGCAACAGAATACTGCTGGTGGTTGTACAGCCGGCAAGGATGACCAGGGCCAGAAGGATGCCAGTGGCTAGGCGTCGACGCAGCATCGTGCTCGCGAATCAGGGCGCCACTGGCGCGATCTTCTTTCGCACGTGAAGCAGGAGGTCGTTGTCCGGAAACCGCAGTTGGGCTTCTTCCAGCGCAACCGTCGCATCACCCTGCCGCCCGAGCGCCCACAGCACTTCAACAATGTGGGCAGCGACTTCGGGGTCACGCAGCTTCTCATAAGCCTTTTCTAGGATCGGCAGCGCTTCCTCACTGTGACCCTGCCGGTACAGCACCCAGCCCCAGCTATCGATAATCGCGGGACTGTCCGGATCAAGATTCAGTGCTTTCCTGATCAGTTTCGCCGCTTCGTCGTACCGATCCGTGCGATCCGCCAGTGTGTAACCGAGTGCATTCATGGATATCGCGCTATCAGGCCAGAGCTTCGTGGCTTCCGTGTACTGCGCAATCGCATCGTCAAGCCTGCCCATCATGAGCAGCAGCTCTGCGCGCCCCAAAACCAACCCTTCCACATCCGGTCGATACGAAACGGCTATATCGTATTGTTCGAGCGCCTCATCGTAGCGCTCGATGCTGGCAAGCACCTGAGCTTTAACGCGAACCATGTCCACGGCAAAATTCGGATTAATGTCGGAGAACCGGTTCAGGTACTCGAGAGCCTTCTCCGGCTCACCCTGATGCACAAGAATGCCGGCAGCCCTGCTCTGCGAAAAAACCGCATTACTGCCACCCGTAACCTGTGCGTAGTAACGCACGGCCTCATCGTCTTCACCGTTACGATCTGCAATCCGGCCTAGGTAATGCAGCGCGTCCATCCGGTAGCTGCCGGATTCAAGCAGGTCATGGAAATCGGCTTTGGCTGCATCCATACGGTTAAGCCGGAAGTTGATGATAGCCATCAGACGCAGAGCATCCGTCCGGTAGGGCTGCTCAAGCAGAATCTGGTTGACCTGGCTCAACGCATCGTCATCCCGCCCGGCCGAAACAAGCATGATGGCGAGTTCGAGGCGAGCTTCCGGATCCGGGTCGGGGTCATCGCCGATCAGCCGGGCCGTGTAATCAATCGCACCGACTTCATCGCCCTGCAGAAGCAGGGAGCGGGCATAGACGAGGTGTGGCTTGACCCACTCTTCATTGATTTCGATAGCTTCCTGTGCACGTTCTGCTGCGACTTCCAGTTCACCCGCATCCAGCGCGAGCACCGCAACGGCGTAATGCGCATAGGGCGATTTGCGATACTTGCGTGCCAGCTGGCGCATCACCTGGTAGGCGTGGCCAGAATCTTCCCTCGCCAGCACTGGGACTAGTCTCAAAAGCTGTTCGTCTACCGGTTCATCGCCTTTCTCGAGCAGTTTCTCGAAATTCCTTCGAGAATTTCGGATTTTGCCAACCCGTAGATAGAGCTGAGCGATATAAAGTCGCGCTTCGTCGCTTTCCGGTTCGAGCTCAGCCCAGCGACGTGCCGATTCGATGGCATCGTCACTAAAGGCATAACTGTAGGCGATGCGGGTCGCTGTCTTGGCGACTTCGGGGTTTTCACTTAAGTTCGCGGCAATCCGGTACTCGCGGGCGGCGTCTTGGTAGCGTTGCTCATTCAGCGCCTCTTCGGCAGCAATGATGTGATCGGTCGCCACCTCATTCTCTTCATACGCCTGAGCGAATTGGCTCAGGGCCAACATCCCCGTACTAATTACGAGGATGCAGAATCGCGTGAGTTTATGCGAGGCAATCGACACTGAATTGATACTCATCATTCCGTTGATCGGAATTTTGCTGGCCGACGTGAACACAGACAAGGAACTACGTCATCAGTTCGCTTATCATATGCGTTGATTTGCATTCTGGATCCCCAAAACCCCAATGCCGCTGCACATTATCGGGCTGAACCATAACACGGCACCTGTCGAAATACGTGAACAGGTCGTGTTTGAAGGCGACGGCGTCGACCGAGCACTCCAGGCAGTGACCGGGTTGGACGGCGTCTCCGAAGCCGTGGTCTTGTCCACCTGTAATCGGACCGAGCTCTACCTTGAAAGCGACGATGCCGGAGCAAGTGAAATTCGTACCTGGCTCGAAGATGATCAGGCAATGACCGACGCCACGAAACGGGCACTTTTTGCGATGACACAGGAAGATGCAATTCGGCACCTGTTTCGCGTGGCCTGCGGCCTGGACTCGATGGTGCTGGGCGAACCACAGATCCTAGGCCAGCTCAAAAACGCTTTCCGTCAAGCGGAACTGCAAGCGACGGTCGGCCCGCAACTCAGCCGTCTCTTTCATCACACGTTTTCGGTGGCGAAAAAAGTACGGACAGACACCGAGATCGGCGCCAGCCCAGTGTCAGCCGCCTATGCTGCCGTCAATCTCGCCAATCAGTTTTTCGCTGGCTTTTCGCAGCACACCGCACTCCTGATTGGCGCCGGCGTTACAATCGAGCTCGTTGCGAAACACCTGTACGCCAAAGACATCGGCCGCTTGTTTATCGCTAACCGAAACCTGGAACGTGCACAGAAACTCGCTTCCGGCTTTGATGGATTCGCACTGCCGCTCTCGGAGCTAGAAGGCACCCTGCCGGAGGCCGACATCCTGATCAGCTCAACGGCAAGCTCAGAGCCCGTTGTCTCGTATGACCAAATGGCCTCGGCGATCAGGCAGCGTCGCCACAAGCCAGTGTTCGCTGTTGATATTGCCGTGCCGCGTGATCTCGATCCGCAGATCACGAGCCTGGACGACGTCTACCTCTATGGCGTCGACGACCTCGATAAGGTCATCATGGAAGGACAGAACAGCCGGGAGGCTGCGGCGGTCGATGCTAATCGTATACTGGACGACGAAACCCGCCGCTATCTCAGTATTGAACGATCCAAACAGGCTGCGCCTGTTATTACAGCACTACGGGATCATGGCGAAGAAATGCGCGAGCAGGTGCTTGAACAAGCCAAACGGCGCCTCGCCAAAGGTGCTGGCCAGAACGAGGTCCTAGACTACGTGACATCGGCGCTCATGAAGAAACTCCTGCATCAACCGAGCGTCCGCCTGCGTGAGGCAGGCGAGCAGTCCGATAAGGAATTCGTACGTGTCGTCACAGAACTATTTGGACTGGATGGCGAGGAAAAGTCATGAAGGCCTCCATACGGACCAAGCTCGAGTCAACACGCGACCGATTCGAGGAAGTCTCCGGCCTACTGGCGGACCCGGATGTAATCAGAGATCAAAATCAGTTCCGGGACCTGTCCAAGGAATACGCTCGCCTTGAACCCATTATGCAACTCTTCAAAAAGCACGAGGCAATGAGTGGCGACATTGTGGCGGCCGAGGAATTGGCCGGCGATAGTGACGATGACGTACGCGAGATGGGCCAGGAAGAACTCGCGTCGTTGACGAAGAAAAGCGCGGCGCTGGAACTCGAATTGCAGAAGTCACTCATTCCACCTGATCAGCATGACGACAGCAATGTGTTCCTCGAAATCCGGGCGGGCACTGGTGGCGACGAAGCGGCCATCTTTGCGGGCGACCTGTTTCGGATGTATTCGAAGTACGCTGAGTCGATGCGATGGCCGATTGAGATCCTTAGTGCACGCGAAGGCGAGCACGGTGGTTACAAGGAAATCGTCAGCCGCATCTCAGGCAACAACATCTATGGCCACCTTAAGTTCGAATCCGGCGCACACCGGGTGCAGCGCGTGCCTGCAACGGAATCCCAAGGCCGCATCCATACGTCCGCCTGTACGGTGGCGGTCCTCCCAGAGCCCGACGAAATCGAGGAAATCGACATCAACACCAGCGATCTGCGCATCGATACCTATCGGGCGTCCGGCGCCGGTGGTCAGCACGTTAACAAGACCGACTCCGCTGTCAGACTGACCCACCTTCCAACCGGCATCGTCGTCGAATGCCAAGACGAGCGATCGCAACACAAAAATCGGGCCCGCGCGATGTCACTGTTACAGGCCAAGTTGCTGGACGTAGAGATCGCCGCTCGCGAAAAAGAGCAGGCACAAAATCGCAAGTCCCAGGTCGGCTCCGGCGATCGGTCTGAACGAATCCGGACG
Source organism: Woeseiaceae bacterium (assembly GCA_029243005.1). Lineage (GTDB taxonomy): Bacteria > Pseudomonadota > Gammaproteobacteria > Steroidobacterales > Woeseiaceae > SZUA-117. Next base: position 649 of record JAQWSV010000317.1, on the reverse strand, counting down.
TACAACTATCCTCAGGGGCGCGTCACTGATCATCGCATCAACCTGACGCTCTACAAGCTCGCCGAGATTCTCGAGGGCGGCCTGGACCAGGTCGTCGACCCACTCGTTAACGAATACCAAGCCGATCAACTCGCCGCATTGGGCGAGTAAACGTCGAGTCCCTGATTAAATCTGCTTGCGCAGGTAGTTCAATACGTCAGAGCGGGTGATCAGCCCGAAAAAACTGTCGGCATCCATGACCGCAGCATAGGGCTGCACAGAGAGCATCGCGACCAGGTTATTGATGCTGGTGCCCTTCTCCAGCTGAATAAATGCCGTCTCCATCGCTTCGCCCACCGTTGTATTCATGAGTTCGGGCTTGCCGAAAGTGTATTGGATGATTGTATCTTCAGTCACAACACCGACCAATTTGCCTTCGTCCATCACAGGCAACTGGGAGAACCCCGCGTTACGCAGTCGATTGTGAGCCGTCGTCAGGATGTCGGTCGGTCCAACAGTAATCGTGGCGCATTCATCATGCGGACGCCCGACGAGGTCCCTAAGATCGCCGTGCGGTTCACGCTGAATGAACCCCTGGTCTTCGAGCCAGAAGTCGTTGAACAACTTCGACAGGTATTTATTGCCAGTATCACAGGCAAACGTGACGACG